>NZ_DJDV01000014.1:0-7501 GCF_002431195.1 Sphingobium sp. UBA5915
GGAAAACCCGGGACGCTTCAGTCCGAGCGGAACCAGTGCGCGCACCCGACACTGTATCGGCCGAGCATGAACACATCGATTGGCTACGTCGATGCCATGATCCGGCAGACGTTTAGCTGTCTAGGCAGTTGACAGTTATCTACTTGCGTCATCCGGGCAGCCATCTTTCTGTAGAGGCTCCCACCGCAGTGTGGGCATCGATATGGCTGACGTCCGGGGACTCTTTCTTCCGCCTTGCCTATGCCAGCCTTCGTATTTGTAACGGCACGGCCTATCATTATCATGAGAAGGTTGCGATCCAGCGTGACCATGACCGTCCTTTAACGTGGTCAAGGCCAAGTTCTTCCATGAGGTGCTGGTGGGCTGTTCGCAGGTCCAAGACCTTGATGGCGACTACGACCTGCTTGATCGCGGTGTCGGAAAGAAGGGTGAGACATTATTCCCGGTCGCCGTTCGAGCGAAGCTCACTTACCCGCCAAGCCTCTTCGTTTGTCGCTTTTCTCTAGCTTTCGTTTCACAAGCGGCCGTTCCGGAATGTCCCAAAGCCAGCCCCTCCGCCGACGTAGTTTTCCAGACCTTTTTTGCACATTCCGCTCGACTTCGCTGCGGAACGGAGCGAACCCCCTGATCATGACAAGCGCGGCCGGAAGGCGAGCCGCTGCCCCGACGGTGTGATCCTCGGGGCCTTGGGTGGTGGGAGCGGCACGGTGTCGCTTCGCATCAGGAGATCACCCATGACCAAGGTCACTCGCCTCACTGACATTCAGCTGATCCTGCTCACCGCCGCTGCTGCGCGTGATACTGGCAGCCTGCTGCCCCCGCCCTCCACGCTCGGCGACGCTCTCTCCCGCATTGGTAAGGACATCAGCTCCCTGATCCGTCGGGGTCTCGCACAGGAGATCGAAGTCGCGCCTGGCGCGGATGCCTGGCGGACCGAAGGCAATCGAGAGATGGGTGTCATCATCACCGACGCAGGCCGCGCAGCCATCGGTATCGAAGTCATCTCGACCTTGCGGGAGGTGGCGGAGAGCCAAGTCAGTGATGGCGATCTTCAACCTGATGTAACCGACCTGCCCCCCCGCCTCTGCCAGCCGTACAGACCAAGACCGCCCTTATCCTTAAGCTGCTGACACGCGAGTCTGGCGCGACACTGGACGAGCTGATCGCCGCCACCAGCTGGCTGCCCCACACCACAAGGGCAGCACTGACGAGATTGCGCCAGAAGGGCCATGACATCGACCGGCGCAAGCGTGGCGAGGCCACCTGCTATCATCTGGTGCAGGCCTGATGGCGAAGATCGATGCTCAAGTTGCCGCTTTGGCGGCGATGAAGCCGACCGAACTCAAGGCCGAGTGGCGGCGGGTGCATGACGAGGAGCCACCGCGTATCGCCGCCAGCATTCTTGCCCGCTCGCTTGCATATGATCTCCAATGCGCAGCACGGGGCGGCGCGGGCGTGCGGATGCGCCAGCGGCTTATGGCAAACGGGGGTGGAGCGACGCGCTCTGCCCCTGCCCCCAGGCTTGCTGCGGGCACGCAGCTGGTGCGCGAGTGGGGCGGTGCCAGCCACCATGTGCTGATGGAGGAGAAAGGACGTTGCAGCTATAAGGGCAAGAGCTTCGCATCGCTCTCGGCGGTAGCCCGTCACATCACCGGCGCCCACTGGTCAGGCCCGCGTTTCTTCGGAGTGCGCTCATGACCCAGAAGCGCAAGCTGCGCTGCGCCATCTATACGCGCAAATCCACTGAGGAAGGCTTGGACATGGCCTTCAACAGCCTTGATGCCCAGCGGGAGGCTTGTGCCGCCTACGCACTCAGCCAGAAGAGTGAAGGCTGGTCGGTGTTGCCCGCGCTCTACGATGATGGCGGCTTTTCAGGCGGCAGCATGGAGCGCCCTGCCCTTGCCCGACTGCTGGCCGATGTGCAGGCTGGACGGATCGACATCGTCATCGTCTACAAGGTCGATCGACTGACTCGCAGCCTCAACGACTTCGCCCGAATCGTCGATGTGTTCGATGCGGCGGGCGCCTCGTTCGTATCCGTCACCCAGCAGTTCAATACCACCACCAGCATGGGGCGTCTGACCCTCAACGTGCTGCTGAGCTTTGCGCAGTTCGAGCGTGAGGTCATCGCCGAGCGCGTGCGTGACAAGATCGCGCAGTCCAAGGCCAAGGGCATGTGGATGGGCGGCACGGTGCCGCTTGGCTATGATGTTATCGATCGCAAGCTGGTGCCCAATGCAGAAGCCGCAACGGTCGTTCACATCTACCAGCGCTATCTTGAACTGCCCTCCGTCATGGCGCTGATGGAGGAGCTGGAGGCACAGGGTATCAGAACCAAAAGCCATGTCAGTGCGGATGGATCGAAGCGCGGTGGCATACCCTTCGTCCGGGGGCCGCTGTATCATCTGCTCTCCAATCCCATCTACATCGGCAAGGTAAAGCACCGGGGGCTGCTGCATCAGGGACAGCATGAGCCGATCATCGATCAGCCGCTTTGGGACGCGGTGCAGGCGAAGCGCAGCCAAGCCATCGGTGATCGACGCATGCGCGGCAACAGCCAGCATGCCAGTCTGCTGACTGGGATGATCCGCGACCACGTCGATCGTCCAATGTCACCCAGCCATGCAATCAAGAACAAGCGCCGCTATCGCTACTATGTCTCCAGTATGGCTGCTGTTGCAGATGGACAGCGGATGGCCGAGGCAGCGCTGCGTTTGCCTGCTGCCGATCTTGAGCAGGCGGTGATTGAGGCAACCGCCGCACTGCTGTCGGATCAGCAGATCATCCTCGATCTGCCGCAGGTCGATGCAAGAGCGATGACCAGCCGCATGAATGCAGTAGGCCGGCTGTCCAATATGCTCGCACATCAGGAGAAAGGGAAAGTTCGCCAGGCTCTGCTTGATCTTGGGCTTGCCCTCATCGTCTACCCTGATCACATCGACGCTTCGATCAGCAGGCAGAAACTCGCTGCCATGGTGGATGACAGCTCCACCGAGCAGCAGGATGACGGCTGGCGTATTCCGCTTGTCATCGCAACATCTCCCGACCGGCGGGGGCGCAACCTCAAGCTGGTATTAGGCTCACCGCCCTCGCAGCAGCCCCGAGTAAATCCTGAGCTGATCGCTTTATTGCGTCGGGCGGAAGCTGCACGGCAGCGACTGCTGCAACACGCTGAACCAAACACATTGATCGATCGTGAAGATGAGCGTCTTGCCCGGCTCGCTTTTCTGTCGCCCGACATCGTTGCAGCCATTCTGGATGGGCGGCAGCCATCGTCGCTAACACCGCGCCGCCTGCTCAAGCAGGTCAACCTGCCGCTGCACTGGAACGAGCAGAAGGCTGCGCTGGGATTCTAGCGCCGCCATCAAAATCGTGGGACACTCAAAAGGGCCTCGTGAGACGCGGGGCCTTTTTCTTGGCCTTGACGACAGAATCACCGTCTCTGTGTCCCACGATTTTTGTCGCTGCCCGCAAACCGCCCAGAACTGCGGCGTTCTCACGCCATAGCCGGATCGCGGCTCTCAAACTTTTGCATTTAGGAATGTGTGGCTGGGGCGGCAGGATTCGAACCTGCGCATGGCGGTACCAAAAACCGCTGCCTTACCGCTTGGCTACGCCCCAGCAGCGCGCCGGCATCACCAGCGCGGACCGCCATATAGCGGGTGCTGCGCGAAAGGAAAGCCTAGTCATCACAGTTTCGCGACGCCAATATGGCGCCAACCTTTTTTATCCGGAACATCGCTTTCATGGCTCCGCCTTCCTCCGCTTCCCAAATCAGCCCAGCCTCGCCGCTCTTCCTGCGCGAGGATGAGATACGGCGCGGCATCGAAATGCTGTATTTCGGCTATGGAGCACTAACGCGCTCCATTGACGAAGGGCTGGCGGCGCAAGGATTGGGGCGGGCGCATCATCGCGCACTGTATTTCATCTCGCGCCAGCCCGACCTGACGGTCAAGGATTTGCTGCGCTTGCTTGCCATCACCAAGCAGTCGCTTGGCCGGGTGCTGAACGACCTGATCGATCGCGGCTATATCGAAACCCGCGTCGGCACGAGCGACAGGCGGCAAAAGCTCCTACGCCTAAGCCCTCAGGGCGCGGCGCTCGAAGCCGAGCTGTTTCGAGCATTGCGCGAAAAAATGGCGGCGGCCTATGCGCAGGCCGGCCAGGGGTCCGTCACCGGATTCTGGCGGGTGTTGGAAGGCCTGATACCCGAAGACGATCGATCGATGGTCTTTGGCCTGCGTGGCAGATGATGACGGTCACGCAACTTTATCGGCGCTGCTGCGCTTGTGGCTGTCTACGCAATGGAAGAGAGGAACCATCATGCGCACTGCAATTATCGCCGGTATGACCCTGATCGCCGCTGCGGGCCTGTCTGCCTGCTCGGAAAAGACGCAGGACAATCTGGAGCGGACGGGCGATTCCATGGGGAACGACATCAGCCGCGCCGCCGATGATGCGGGCGATGCCATCGACAACGGGCTGGACGACGCCGGTCAGGCGATTGATCATGGTGCGGACCACGTCGGCGCCGCCGCTGACGAGGCGGCTGCCGACGCCAAGCGCGAGACCGGCGAAGCCAAGGACGATGTCGGCGACGCGCTACAGGATGCCGGTCGCGATCTGAAGAACGACTGACGCTTTCCAAGTCAGGCCCAAACGCGGGTAGCCAATGCCGCGAGGGCAGATAAGGCGGTCCGGTTCCTTAGGAGGATGCCGGGCCGCTTTTCCATTGGCCCTGTATCCCTGGTCGGAAGTCTCGGACCGCAGCACGCTGGCGCTTTCCGGGTCAGCCCGCCAGAAACATCCTGCACAGTGCCAGGAACCGCGCCGGCTGGTCGGCCATTACCATATGACCGCTGGGCCCGATGGGCTTGAGCACCGCCCCCTTGGCGCCGGCATAGGCCTCGCGGAAGCGGCGGGTGATGGCAGCGGCTTGCTGCGCATCGGACCCGACAGCGAAGACGACATGAAGCGGCACTGTCAGGCGCGACAATTGTGGGCCGAGGTCGACATTGGCGAGATCGCGCAAGGCGTTGGCGATCACGTCGGGATCGCTGGTCTTTGCACCGGGCGTCTGTGTGACAATCTGGGCCAGATAGCGCCGGCCGGCCGCCGTGCCGGTGAGGTAGCTGCTGAGTTGGTCGGCAAGAAAGCCCAGCCCGCTTGCGGTCCCGCCGACCATCGCCGCGCCGGCCGGCAGCATGTCCACCACCATCACACGGCCCACCCGGCCGCTCAGTCCCAGTTTCAATGCCAATGTGCCGCCCATGGAATGGCCGATGACCGGGGGGCGGTTGAGGCCCGCAGCGGTGATGTAGCGCGCAATCTCATCCGCCAGCGGCTGGATGAGCGGGCCGCTTTGATTGGCCTGCGCGGGAAGCCCGGCGAAGCCGCGCACATGAATGAGGTGGAAACGATAGCCCGGCAGCGCGCTCAACAAGCCGTTCCATATGCCGGGGCCGCTGGCGAGACCCGGGATCAGCACCACGTCCCGTCCTTCGCCTCGCACCGTCACGGCGATCCGGCGCGACGCATAGGGCGCGGCGCGCACCGTCCCGCCCCAAAGCCCCAGTGCCGCCGCGGCGCTGCCCGACAGCAGAGTCCGCCTGTTCATGATCATGGTCATGACGCGGCTATTGCCCGGTCGCCGCTGAACCGCAACTGAGCATTGGCGGTCCGGAATCAAGAGGTTGCCGCCGCGCTGCTCCCTCTATCGCATTTGTGGACTCATTCGTCGCATCCATCTTGAAGGCTGAGCCCCAGCCAAGGCCTATGGGCGCATAAGTTCGGGGAAAATCATGTCGTTCAAAGAAAAGCGGGGGGCAGCGGCGCGCCTTGTCCTGTTGATCGCGGCCTTGTCCGCCTGCGTCAGCGCGCCCGAGCGCCCGCGCGCCATGGCCGCCGCCGCCAGCCCGCAAAAGCCGCAGCCCACCACCAATAGCTGGCCGATCCGGCAAGTCGCCAATCCGCCCCTGCCCTATCGCGATATCGACCAGAATGAGGCGCCACCCACCGCGCTGGTCAGCGTCATCCGCAGCCTTGGCCAAAGCTTCAAGGGCAAGGTCGGCATCGCCGTGCGGCGCATAGGGGCCGACTGGACCGTCGCCTGGAACGGCAATTCCCTGTTCCCGCAGCAGAGCGTGTCGAAACTGTGGGTCAGCATGACCTTCCTCGACGCGGTCGACCGGGGCAAGCTGCGCCTGACCGACACGACCACGCTGACCCGCAACGATTTGACACTGTTCCACCAGCCCAGCGCAGCGCTGGTCGCCAAGCAGGGCGGCTGGACCACCAGCTATTCCGATCTGATGCGCCGGGCGATGACGCAGAGCGACAATACCTGCAACGATGCGCTGCTGCGCGCGGCGGGCGGGCCGGACGCGGTGCGTGGGTTCCTGGCGCGGCGGATGATCAAGGATATTCGCTTTGGTCCGGGCGAGCGGCTGCTGCAATCGGCGACGGCCGGCCTCGATTGGCGACAGGATTATTCGCTGGGTCGCAATTTCTACGCGGCGCGCGCCAGGCTGCCCATGTCGGTGCGGGTGAAGGCGCTCGACAATTATCTTGCCAGTCCGCCCGATGGCGCCGCGCCCAGTGCGATCGTCGCGGCGCTGGCGAAACTCAAGCAAGGCGACATGCTGTCACCTGCATCGACCAGGCTGCTGCTCAATGTCATGAGCGAGGCGAAGACGGGGCCGCAACGGGTGAAGGGCGGCGTGCCCGCCGGATGGCATTATCTGCACAAGACCGGCACGGGCCAAGATCTGGCGCCGCGATCGACCGGCTATAATGACGTCGGCATCATGACCGCGCCCGACGGGACCAGCTATGCCGTTGCGGTGATGATCGGATCGACCACCGTGCCGATCCCCGAACGCTGGGCGCTGATGCAGGCGGTGTCGAAGGCGGTCGCGGCCAATCACGAGACGCGGTAGCGGGCTGGAGGGTCGCGCGGATACAGGCTATCCCGCTGTCCATGACCCAGAATCACCTCTACCTCGTCGACGGCTCGGGCTATATTTTCCGCGCCTATCACCAGCTTCCGCCGCTGACCAACCGGCATGGCCAGCCGGTGGGCGCGGTCTATGGCTATACGACGATGTTGTGGAAGCTGGCCGAGGAACTGGGCAAGGCGGAGGGGCCGACGCATCTGGCCGTGATCCTGGACAAGGGATCGCACACCTTCCGCAACGACATGTACGACCAGTATAAGGCGAACCGCCCGCCCGCGCCGGAAGACCTGGTTCCCCAATTCCCGATGATCCGCGACGCCACCCGCGCCTTTTCCCTGCCCTGTATCGAGGAAGACGGGTATGAGGCCGATGACATCATCGCCAGCTATACCAGGGCGGCCGTGGCGGCCGGTTGGCATGTCACGATCGTCAGTTCCGACAAGGACCTGATGCAGCTGATCGGCGGCGGCGTGGTCATGTGGGATCCGATGAAGGATCGCCGCCTGGCCGAACCCGAGGTGTTCGAGAAGTTCGGCGTCGGTCCC
>NZ_DJDV01000068.1:0-4450 GCF_002431195.1 Sphingobium sp. UBA5915
ATCGGTTGGATGTTCCGGTGGGGCTATCGGCTGAAAAAATAGCGGGCCGCAAGACGGAGGGGGGGGGGGGGCATGAAATGGCGCTCCCCGCTGCCCGTCAAACGGGATGGATCAGGCGGCGGCGCTTTCGGGGGCGACGGCGAACAGGGTCACGCCCTTATATTTGTCATCGCCATCATTATAGAGGCCATACATCGCCTCAAACGTCTCATCGAGCACCTGAATGTCGGACAGGCCCGCCAGCTTGAACGTGCCAAGCTTCAGCTCGCGCGGCGGGCGGCCGTCGCGATCGGTCGTCACGGCGTCGATATACATCTCGTCATGACGGGTATAAAGGATGTGCGGGGCGAGGGTGACGACCATCTTGTTATAGGTCACCTTCAGGCACTTCTGGAGCGCGATCGCTTCAAAAATCTCGGTCGGGGCTTGCATGATGAGCATTCCCTGACGGATTTTGGCGATTCTTTCAATTGCTTTGTGCGCCGCACCATTTCCTTCCGTGCAATCGTTGCGGCGAATGGTTTACTGGTGGGGCAGCAGGTGGAGCCGCTCGCGCAGCGTCCAGCGCGCGACCAGCAACACCGCTGCGGCGCCAAGCCCGCTTGCCAGGCCAAGCCAGATGCCGACGCCCTGCAGCCCGAACGGGAAAGCAAGCAGCGTCCCGACGCCGATCCCCACCACCCAGTAACCGATCAGCGCAAAGACCATTGGCACGCGCGTGTCCTGGACGCCACGCAAGACGCCCGCGCCCACCGCCTGCGCGGCGTCGGCCAGCTGAAACAGGGCGGCGACGGCCAGGAAGCTGACGGCCAGACTGACCGTGCGCGCATTGGCCGGATCCACCAGATCGAGAAAGGCGGAGACCAGGGTGCGCGGCATCAGGATAAGCAGAGCCGCCGCGCAAAAGGCAAAGCCGGTGCCGATGCCCAGCGCCAGCCAGCCCGAGCGCCCAACGCCGGCGCGGTCGCCGCGTCCATAGGCGATGCCCACCCGCACGGTCGCGGCCTGACCAATGCCCATTGGCACCATGAAGACGAGCGCCGCGATCTGGATCGCGACCGCATGGGCGGCGAGCGAATCCCGGCCGATCAGTCCCATCAGGAAGGCCGAGGCATTGAAGACGCTCGTTTCAAAGCCCAGCGTGATTGCGATGGGCAGGCCCAGCGCCCACACCTGACGATGCCGCTCCCGATCGGCGGACCAGAAACGGCCGATCAGACGATAGCGCCGGAAACGCCGGTCGATCAGGATCACGGCCAGCAGCCCGAAGAACAGGAAGCTGGACGACAGGGTACTGGCCAGCCCGGCTCCAAACAGGCCAAGCGCGGGCAACCCCAGATGGCCGAAGATCAGCGCCCAGCCTGCCGCGACGTTGAGCGGGATCGCCGCCAGCATGATGACGAGGCCCCAGACCGGCCGTTCCAGCGCGGCGATGAAGTTGCGCAGCGTTGTAAAGCCCAGAAAGGGGAGCAGCGCCCATTGCAGCCCGCGCATCAATTCGCCTGCGCCGCGCGCGAGATCGGGCTGTTGCCCCAGCGCCAGCAATATGGCTTCGCAATACCAGAGGATGACCCAGGACGGGATCACGAAGAACAGGGCGGCACGCAGCGTCTGGTGCACGGTGCGGCGCACGTCGCGCACGCTATGGCGGCGGCGGCCACGTTCGCTGGCGATCAGGGGCGAGGCGGCCGTGACAAGGCCCATGCCGAAGATCAGCAGGGCATGGAACAGATTGATGGCGAGCGCGCCCGCCGCCACGCTTTCCGCGCCCCGCCGGCCGAGCAGCAGCAGATCGCTGGCGGCAATGGCGGACCAGGCGATGTTGCCCGCGATCATCGGCAATGCCAGCAGGATGAGCGCACGCGCTTCGGTGCGCCAGGGATGGGTGGATGTCATGACAAATTTTGGCGAAGAGGCGCGCATCTTCGCTCACGCTCCGAAAATTGCGGCTTTAATGCTTTTTGAACAGGTGCAGCACAGCGACGATGAGGCCGCCCACCACCAGCCCGACGATCGCGCCGCCAATGGCGTTGACGATCCAGTCGGCGGCTGCGCCGATCGCGGGCAGGGCCTGCGCCGCTGAGGCCGCCAGATGATGGATGGCGCCAGGCACCAGATCCAGGTGGAATTCGTGCAGGCCATGGACGATGAGGCCGCCGCCGACCCACAGCATCGCGGCGGTGCCAACGACGCTCAGCACCGACATCAGTACGGGCATCGCCTTGACGAGGCCCCGACCCAGCGCCTGCGTGGCAGCCGATGACCGCTGCGCCAGGTGGAGGCCGATATCGTCCATCTTCACGATCAGCCCGACCACGCCATAAACGCCAGCCGTGATCAGCAAGGCGACGACGACAAGGACAACAGCCTGTTCCCAGATCGGCTCGCTCGCCACCGTGCCGAGTGAGATGGCCATGATCTCACCTGACAGGATGAAATCGGTGCGGATGGCGCTGGACACCTTCTGCTGTTCCAGTTCGGCGGAACTGTGCGTCTGGATCGCCTCTTGCGCGACGTCATGGCCCTTGCCCATCGCCTCGATCAGCTTTTCGACGGCTTCGAAGCAGAGGAAAGCGCCGCCCGCCATCAGCAGCGGCGGCAGCAGCCAGGGCGCAAAGGCCGACAGCAGCAGCGCAGCCGGCAGCAGGAAGAGCAATTTGTTGCGGAGCGACCCTTTGGCGATCTGCCAGATGATCGGCAATTCGCGCTCGGGACTGAGGCCCATGACGTAATTGGGGGTGACAGCCGTGTCGTCAATGACGACGCCCGCCGCTTTGGAACCTGCCCGGCCTGCCGCGCCGGCGACGTCGTCGAGCGAGGTGGCGGCCAGCTTGGCGATGCCCGCCACATCATCGAGCAGCGCAATCAAACCCGAAGGCATGATGGAAAATCCCCTGTTGCAGGCGGCAAAGGCGCCGCCTGTCCGGTCGCTCCCTTACCGGGCGCTGATCAGGGGGGCAATGGGCCTCATGCGTCGAACCACCGAGTCAGAAATTGCCCGGCGGATCGCTGGCGGGAAAGCTTTCGTCCGCCTGTTCATCGACCTTGTCCCAGCTTGGCTCGCCGCCTTGCGGTCCAGCGTCGCGCACGACGCCGGATGATCCGACCGGGCCGCGATCATCGGCCTCTCCGCCGCCCATCCAGTCGCGCCATCCCTTGACCGCGAAATAGCCCAGGCCCGTGACGATCCCCAGCTTCAAAAGCCCTTTCATGATGGTGTCTCCTGCTTTTTATGAAGATGAACCCAGTCCGCGCGATCATGGCTGACCGCATCGGGCGTCAGTTGCATGTCCCCTTCTTCGTCGGTCCCCAATGGCGGCTCGGTTTCCGGCGCCGTCTGTGCCAGCGACCAGCGTTCACGCAGCGCGGCCTCGATCATCGTGCCCCAGGCGGATGCATTCCCCGCTTCGCGCATGGCGGCGTCGGGTTCCTTGAGGATAGCCAGGATGCTCGCGGCGTCCTCCACGCGAGCGGGCCAATGGTCGGGCTGTTCCGCCGCCAGGTGACGCGCCAGTCTTTCGATAAGGGAACGGTTTTCCATGGCTGTCGAACGCCCGGCCGCAGGGGCCGTTCCGGATTTCGTTTCGCCTGCGCGACTTAATGTCGGCGGAAAGGCACGGCGCCTAACCTGTCTTGCTTTTTGCGGATCGCGTCAGGACCGGACGACAAAAAAGCCGCCCGTCGCCGGGCGGCTCTTTCGTTTGGATCCTGCAAGGAAACTCAGGCTTCGTCTTCGGCCGGGGTTTCTTCTTCGGTGTCCGCGGCGATTTCGCCGGGCTCCGCATTGGGATCATAGTCTTCGGTGAAGCCGGCCTCGTCCTTTTCGAACATTTCGGCCATCACGTCGACACCCTGCGCCTGCAGTTCGGCTTCTTCAGGCGACCGCGCGACGTTGACGGTGACCGTCACGGCGACTTCGGGGTGCAGCGCGACCTTAACGTCGAACACGCCCAGCGTCTTGATCGGGCGTTCCAGCACGACCATTGCCTTGGTCACATTGGTGACGCCGTCGGCGTGCAGCGCGTCCACCACGTCGCGGACCGCGACCGACCCATAAAGCTGGCCGGAGTTGGACGACTGGCGGATGAGCACGATCTGCTTGCCGTTGACACCTTCGGCCGCCTTTTCAGCGTCGCCACGACGGGCGGCGTTTTCGGCTTCGATGCGGGCGCGGTTGGCTTCGAACACCGCCTTGTTGGCGTTGTTGGAGCGCAGGGCCTTCTTGTTGGGCAGCAGGAAGTTACGCGCATAACCGTCCTTGACGGTTACGACGTCGCCGATCGCGCCCAGCTTCTCGATGCGTTCGAGGAGAATGATTTCCATGGGTCTTTCTCCCTTACTTCACGATATAGGGCAGCAGGCCCAGATGACGGGCGCGCTTGATGGCCGAAGCCAGCTCGCGCTGCTTCTTGGCCGAAACGGCGGTGATGCGGCTGGGGACGATCTTGCC
>NZ_DJDV01000090.1:0-20820 GCF_002431195.1 Sphingobium sp. UBA5915
TGACATCGGCGAAACCCCAACGTAGCTTGGCGAAGGTATCGACGGTGTTCAGTTCGTAAGCAGCCTTTTCCGCCTTGGTCAGCGCAGCACCGGAGGTCTTGACCTTGATGATGCGTTCCAGATTGCCCGACACGGACAGGACGCGCGCCAGTGCGCGGATCGGGCTGGCCTTGTTCAGTGCGCGGGTGATTTCGCTGTCGAAGTGGGTAGGGATCGTGTGACCACCTTCCACGTTGACCGTGCGGCTGAATTCGTCGGCCTTGATGTCGCCGTCGGTGACAGCGTGGCGGCCCTTAACAAATGCGAATTGCGCGACGCGCAGATCGTCAGCGGCATCTACAGTCTGGGACTTAGTAGCGGACTTGCGCGCCAGTGCTTCGGTCGCTGCTTCAATAGCTGCTTCCTGCTCAACCTGCTTATCCTGTAGAGACTTGATTTCGGCATAGAGGTTCTGGACCTCTGCCTTGTTCACAGCGTCCGCCGAATTGGCCTTGGTCGCCAGTTCGTCAAACAGCTTCTGGATATTCTCGTTCACTATTCACCTCTGATTTTGAGTTCAGAGGAGGGCGAAAGCGAGTCCTGCTGTTGTGAGAGGGCGAGTCCTCATCGGAGTGCCGGTCAGCAGTGCTGACGCTCTATTTATCGATTGAATGCCTGCTTGATGCGGTACGATAGCCAAGCATCTTCAAATGCCTTCTGTAGCTGCTCATCATCTTCCGATGCTGCCGCCTCGACAATCTCGGCTGGATCGAGCGCGACTTCTGCAAGCACGTTGTCATGGGAGGTGCCGTTAGCCACGGCGCGCAGCGTCTCCGCGAAATCCGCAAGGCGCTGCTGATCCTCAAGGCTCAGGTCGCTGTAGCTTTCGCCGATGTTGCCCTTTACGGCGCTGATGACGGCTAGCTCGTTGCAGGGGAAAGTGACTGCGCTGATCTCATGGAGCGCAATTTCCTTGAGGCGCAGGACACGACGGTCCTTCACGCGGTCGGCCTGCTTCTGGATCACACGATAGCCGATGGAGAAGCTGTCCAGCGTTCCATCAAGAAACTGCTGACGCACATTCTGGCCGTCATGGCTGTCAGAGAAGCGGGCCTTGAAATACAAGCCTTCGTCGCTGTCGCGCAGTTCCACGATCTTGCCGATAGGACGGTCGTGACGATGGTGGGCGAGGAAGGGCATTCCCTTCTTGCTGCCGTTGAAGCGATCTAGGGTGCGGGCATAGGCCCCGCGTTCCACGATATCACCGGCATGGTCGATGTTGCCATATGTGGACGCCAGACCCTCGACCTCGTTCTCCCTGATAGGAGCGGCTTTGAAACTCTTCGTCAGAAATTGAATGGTCATAAGCGTCTGGTTCCTATCCGTTCCTCTTGCCGTTATTTATTGCGTTACCCGCGCTGATCGGCGCGGCGGCTGGTATCAGCGCCGTGGCCAACGATGCGGGGCTTGGCAGTTTCAGGTTGCTGCTGGGGTTCCCTGTCACCACTAGAAGTGGCGAACGCCTCGCCAGCACCGGCAACCGGGATAGGGATGTTGCCCCATTCCACAGGCGGCCAGCCCATAGATTCTCGATACTCGTTGAAGGTCAGCGCGCCGCGACCGGCCATTTTATCGACCTGCTCCAGCTTATCGTCCTGGAGGTATGGAAGCTGCGTCTCGTCAATCGTGAGGGACAGCTTCGGGTCGCCCATCTCCTCAGCCAGAAAGGCTTGAAGATGGCCAAGGATGAATTCGGCTCGGGGCTTGAGCCAACCGGTATAAAAGGTGCGATCCGCCGTTCGCATGTTCATGCCGGTGGTTTCGCCTTCAAAGCCTAGCATCACCGGCTGGACGCCAAGCGCCATTGCGATGCGGCGTTCTAGCGCCTTCACGACATCAACAATGTCGAGTTCCGCGAAGGTCATCTGGTTCTCGATGAAGTTCGATCCGGCGACCAGACCCTTGAGTTCGTCGTCGCTGCGAAGGCGTTCCATCGTGTCGCGCAGCTTCGCCCAATCATCGTCGGTCATGTCGTCCAAGCCGTCGATCTCAGGCAGCGTGATCCAGCCTGCCTTGCGACCGCCATTGGCGAAACGCGCATACATGAGCTTTGTAGCAGCGGCATATGCCGAGACATCGGCCAAGATAGCGTCGCCGGCTCCTGAACCCTGTAGGGCGCTCAGCGGATTGTAGATGCTTATTTGCAGCACGGCCCCGTCGATGACCTCATAGCGATTGGTGCCGTGGATGATGCGTTCGACCATCTGAGTGCGGCCGAAATCGTCAGGGTCCATCGTGAAGATGAGTTCTGGCTTGCTGGTGCCGGTCAGGCGTTTCGACGGGTCGTAGAGGATGCGGTTCTGATCCGGCTCCTGATACATGAAGTCGGGACGAAGCCCTTCAATGACCGGCCTGCTGGCAATCTCTTTGCTGAGAAACAGCCAGTTGTCGCCGCCGATGCCAAGGTCCGTTTCGATCACGCGGAGCAGGTTGTTCATGGTGCGGTCGCGGAAATTGGGCTGGGTCAGGACTTTCTTGGTCGCCTTGCTGGCGCCCTCGATCTTGATCGTGATGCTGGCCAGCTTCTCGGCGCGGATTTCAAAGCAGCGACGGCTGACCGGGCATTTGTAAAGCAGCTTCTTTGCGCGGGCGGCGAAGTTCTCTTCGTCGGTCCAGACTCCTGACAGGCCTCCCGTGCTGAACATGCCGCCTACGCTGCGGCGACTGCTGGGCCTTTCGACCTTTCCGTAATCACGAGATTTTTGCCAGAACCACGCCACTGTGCCACCGTTAATTGGTTGATCTACAGCGTATTTATGAGAATGGATGAGAGGTTCCAGAAAACTAAGTGATTGGCCAAGTAATTACTCATCAGCTATGCGCGGTGCCTGCTGCTGACGAGCTTTGATGGATGCTGTTGGTGCCCGATCTTAATCAATCGTTGATCGTCACAACCTAATAAAGCTGTTCAAAGCGATATCGGAGGCCGATGCTATGCTGCGCTACCATCATGTAGTCACTATACTGTGCATAGCGGCGATCATTCTCCTGATCGTCTCAATTGGGATGCCGGTTGCCAGCGCAAGCAACCAAACGATTGAAGGTCTGCCCATCCTCTTGATTGGCTGGATGGGGATCGCTGCATGGCAGTTCGGATGGTTCGCAAACCTGATGATTCTTTGGATCAGCTTAAAAGGCATAGCTGATAACGCCATTACCCTTCGATCATTCCTCATTTTGATAGCACTGGCTGCAAATGCAGCCAATTGGAACGAAATCTACGTATCTACTGGAGGGCTTACCATAAGGGTGTGGCATTTAGGATATTACGTGTGGTGGGCCTCGATCGGCTGCGTCGTAGCGGCGTCTATTCTAGATTTCGTTCTCAGGCAGTCATATCGTCGTTGGGTGCGAACGCTCCAGTTCGTGGACAACTGAAATCTATCAGCTTGCGCGCGGTTGGTCATTTTTGTTGGGTTAATGGCGACCCATGCTGACGACGCGGAATCGCTGCTTGGGCTTAGCCCCCAGCAGATGGTTCACCCCCTGCGTAAAGGCGTCCCCACGGTCAGGGCTGGACTTCAAATCCGGCTCCCATTCTACAAGCTGGGTTTCCAGCTTATCCGACCGGCGCAGTAGTTTTACCTTGCCCATCTGACAATGGATGAAGGCTTCCTCCGCACGGGCATATTTGCTCTTCACGGCTGTCACGGGGATCACTCGAAGTGAGAAACCAGCTTCTATGGCCATTTTGCGGAGTAGGGCAGGGCCGGACTTCTGGTTATTATCCTCGAACAGCACGAAGTCGCCGGGCTTGAGGTGGCGCTTCGCCAATTCCACGATGTAGCGGTAGCTGGCGTCTAGTCCCATCTTATCCGAGAAGTCGTCCAGCATGATCGCCTGTTTCCCCTTCTTGCCGAACAGGACGATGCCGGTTTCGTCGTTGACGCCGCCGCTAGGGTCGATGCTAAGGAAGCGGCGGCCGCATGTTTCCGCATAGGCGCTGGGCAGTAGGTTTGTTTCGAGCGCCATGGCCTCCACGCTGTCGCGGCTCCATAGCTGGCTTTCGCCGGTCGTCCATTCGCCCATAATTTCTTCTCGGGCCTTGGTGCTACCCACGGCGGCCTCAGCCGTAAGTTCGGCCAGGTGGTCCGCGTCCTGATGGATATTGGCCATGGATGACGCGGTGGACGTGACGGTGTTGGGGCGCGTCTCAATGGCCTTCACCCATTCCTGCGCCTTGATGGGCGAGGTGGTGATAATCAGCTTCGTGCCGTGCTGATGCTTTTCACGGACGGCGCGGAACAGGTTGTCGAAGGTGCGCTCATTGCGCCAAAGCGTGAGTTCGTCGCCCCAGCCGAAGTTCAACGATGGACCACGAATGCCCTGTGGATCGTCGGCGGTGTAGATTGTCGCACGGGTGCCATTGGGCCAGATGACCGCCGCATCATGCGGTTTGAAGTGCGGGACGAAATCGGGGCGTGCTGTGTTGATGAGGCCGCTCGGCCCAAGGATCATGGTGTCGCGGACATGCTTGAATGTCGGGCCGACGAGGATGCCATAGCCGCCGGGGAAGAGATATTCGGCCAGCAGATTGCAGTTGGTAGCAGCCGCATGGGTCTTGCCTGCGCCACGTCCCATGCGGAGCATCCAGATACGCCAGTCCGCGCGGGGCATAAGCTGATGCTCTTCCAGCGCGAACGCCGGGTCTTGCATCACGGCCAAAATGGCTTCGCGGAATTCGTCGTCTTGAGCGGGGAGCCATTCATTCCAGAAGGCAGTGACGCCGCAATGGAGGGTCTGATCGCGAACGAAGGAGATAAGGTCTAGGTAGTCATCCAGCTTACTCGCCATCGACCACCTTGCCGCGCTTGGCGGCTGCGTCTGCGATACGCTCCTGTAGCGAACGAGCCTTGAGAAGCTGGTCGGTTTTCTTCTGGTCTAGCTGGTGACGACGATGCGCCTCAGCCAATGCGGCCTGCTGCTCGTCAAATGCCTGCTTGTGGATGCGCTGCCATATCTGGGCGCGCTGGTAATCCGACATATGACCGTAGAGGGCCAGATAGCATTGCTGATCGAGGGTAGAACTGATGAGCGCAGCAAAGTCGGCTTTCTCCATCCCCTTGTGGGCTTTTCGGAGCAAATCGCTGGTTCTGGCGACCGGATCGGAGAGAATCTCGTCGGTATTTCGGAGCCTGAAAGCCGGGACCGTTTCGCCCTCACGGGCGGCATCAATGATGCGGGCGACCTCGCCCTCCGTGCTGACGATCGTGACGCCGGGATCGCGGGTGTAGGGTTTCTGGAAGACGCTCTTTTGCTGCGCCTGAAAGTGCTTTTCGACCTGCTCAGGTGACGGCGGTGGCGGTGTTTTGTTCTTTGCCATGCCGGTATTTATTTTAGCGGCTAAAAATCTCGGCGGATGGCATCATTGGGGTGGCGAAACGAATGCGCACTCCCCACATTAGGCAGAACAGGAGGCCTGACGATGAATGCTTTTAACAGTCTGCCGAAGTCAGATTTTGAAGTGATCTCGCCGGATGGCGAAGTTCGCTCGACCGGAAAGGGCATCTTCACCGGCAATAAGGTCGTCGTGTTTGATGAGAAGCTGCTTGTCTATGCCGACGACGAGATTCGTCGCACTTTGCCCAGCGGTGCGGACGACACATTCACCGTGGTTGATCCGCAGTTCTTCCCGAAAATGGCGACCATCCCTGCGAATTTCCAAATCGATGTTCGAAGGAAAGGCACTTTCCCGCACGGCAAAGGCGGACATTTTAACATCACTGTGAGTGGTGAAAACTCTCGCGTGAACATCGGGTCAACCGACAATTCAACCAACGTCGTGAACAACAGCGGGGTATTCGCCGACCTCATCAACGCTATTGAAGGTGGCGTGGAGAACGTCGAGCAGAAGGCAGTGCTGGTCGAAGCCGTGAAGGACATGGAAAAAGCGAAAGGCACTGGTGGCTTCGCATCCGCCTATGCGAAATTCATGGGACTAGCTGCTGACCACATAGGCGTTATCACGCCATTCGTAGGTCCGTTGGCAGCGATGATTGGCGGGGCCTGATTAGCAAGCATTTAGCACGAATTCGACGCGATCACATTCGGCAGGGGGGAGGCAGCATGACCACTTACGCATATATCGACAACTCAAACATCTACATCGAAGGATGTCGCATCGCCGCCGTAAAATCTGGCATGGCAAAGGACATATATCAGGCGACGCAGCTTGGAATTGTCGATCATCGGTGGAAGATGGACTACGGGAAGCTCTATGATTTTATCTGTGGGAACGATGCTATTGCGAGGTTATGGGGATCGCCTCCACCCGGCGATAGTTTTTGGGAGATGCTAGACCGGAAAGGCTATAATCCCACGGTCTATGATAAGAATTACTCAAACCACGAAAAGAAAGTTGACGTCGCCGTTGCGAGTCGAATGACGAAAGATGCCTACACCGTGCTTGATAAAGCGAAGGACGAGATAATCCTTGTGTCAGGCGACACCGATTATGTGCCTGTCGTGACCGATCTAGTATCAGAGGGTTTCAAAGTCGAAGTTGCATTCTGGGATCATGGCGGCAGAGAACTTCGTGAATGTGCAAGCAGCGTTATCTCGCTGAACCAGTTCCATGACCATCTAACACGCTGAGGCTCCATGCAACTGTCATTGGTGTTCACTGCTATGGCTCTGGCTTCAATGCCAGTCGCGGTTCAGGCCGAAACGATTTATCTGAGTTGCCAACAAGTATCCAAACCTAAGTTCGGGCCAGCAGACCTCTTCGCAAAACCGCCAGCGGATCAGGATCAAGTCATTCAGGCTATCTATGAAGCCGGGTTTGCGGGCTTTGTGGTCGATCCCCCTGAGACATGGGCTGTGGACCTCTCTGAAGGCACAATCAAATCTCCCGGCGATGGACGCGCATACCAGATAACCCGCGTCACAGACACGGAGATAACCGGCTCATTCGTTAGCGAGAACAAAAACATATTTCTGTGGGGCTTGAACCGCATTAACGGCACAGTCGCTGTGACGAACACGTTGCGCGCCGAGGATCAGAAAGAGTGGAAGGCTAAACATGGCAAGCTGTTTCCAATCCTTTGGATGTGGTCGCAGAAATGTAATGCATCTGACCAACCAGCTATGTGAGAGTTCCAACAAACGTGGGTGCAAGCCGGACGCCTTTTTCAGCGTTGTGTGTCATTGCGGGTAACGTGACCCATCACACCCCACCGTCAAACATCTGTAGGGCACCCCCTTGGTTCTTCACCCTCGCCAAAGGTCAACCGATCTTTGATGTTGACTGCTGATTTCCGCATCCTGCGGGCAAGTTCGTCCCACTGATACCTCCACAGTCACACGATACTATCAGACTACCAAAGGACAACACCTGAATGGTGAAGGTATGGTTTTCATAGATTGTCCATATCTTGGCGCAGACTGCTGGCAGGACCACTAGATTTATATCGTCAACGTCAAAGATACTTCTTTGATCCTATGCCTGTTGAGCATATCACAGTTGAGTAGCAAAGCGACTACCTGAGCAGGGCTGACAGAACGGCTGAACAGGGTGATCCATTGGACAGGCTCTCCACGAGTAGTGGAGCATGGGGCAGGGTGATCCCTTGGCTGCTACCAGAATGGCAGAAAAGGTAAGAAAACGGCACCTTTCTGGTTGATTGGGTCAGGGTAAAAATGGCTATCGACGGCCAATTCACCACTGCATCCAGCCCTTATATTCAACGCTTTCCGTTCTGGACCGATAGCTGCGGATGACATATCCATCCCAGCATACAGTATCGGATGCTGACTTAGCGGGGGATCATCGCATCTATGTCGGACGCAAAGCGTAGCGGGCCAGAGCCAGTTGTGCCGTTGAAAGGTGAGGATGCCTTCTGGCTCACCGATCTGTATCCTGACGCAAAGGCTCTATTCGAGCATAATCATGCATCGCTCCATGAGGTCGTGGAACAATGTATGGTTGTGCTCGACGCAAACGTCCTTCTACTTCCCTTCGAATTTACTAAGGCATCGGTTGGCGAGGTTGAGCGTGTTTACACTCAACTGACAAAGGAAAGTCGGTTAATTGTTCCTGGTCAGGCTGCACGAGAATACTACAAGCATCGCAGCAGGAAGATCGCCGCAATCGCCGATGCGATTGATGGTGCGATTGCAAAGGCTAAGAAGCAGATATTTGATAGGCCGATCCCCCTTCTTGAAGACGACGAAGACTACAAAGCTGCTAGAGATTTAGGTGCTGAGGTGGTCAGCAAAGGCGAAGAAATCGCTCAAAAGCTAGTTTCAGTGAACGAGCGACTTCAGAATGAGATTGGGGATGATCGAGTTTCTGCACTCTACCGTAGGTTACTTGGCGCATGTGTGACGGAGATAGAAGCCGGACTAGATGATCGAAAGGCAGTGATTGAAGAAGTGGCACGTCGCGGGCGGCTGCAAATTGCGCCCGGTTACAAGGATCAGCAAAAGGAAGATGGCGGCATAGGCGACTACCTAGTTTGGCGAGTCATTTTACAAGAGGCTGGACGGCGGAAAACTCACTGCATATTTGTCACCGAAGAGCAAAAGCCTGACTGGTGGATTAAGCGTCATGGCGCTTTTCAACCAAGGCCTGAACTGATCGATGAATATCGACATGCATCTGGCGGGAAATCTCTACATTTGTTGCCGCTTTCGGCGTTGCTGGCCACCTTCAAAGCTCCAATATCGACGATTAACGAAGTCCAATTGTTGGAAGTCGAACGAAGGGATGGATCGGATAAGGAGACAACGGCGGACGCGGAATATATCCATTTAAAGCTGAGAAAAGACTACCTGCGAACGCTGGATCACAGACGACGTATAAAGCGCCAACTGAGGCTCGTTCAAGATCGAACGCGCCGGGTTGCCGAAAGGGTGAACAGCGAAGATCCCGCCGCAGTTTCGGAAGATGACTGGGCTTTGCTTGATCAACTTCAGTCTGAGGAGGTTGCCTTGATGGTTCAGCTAACGGAGCATGACCGCAAGTATGGCTCTCATCCAGATTTAGAGAATCTCCGGCGGAATGAATTCCCCGACCTATTCAATTAATAGCCGCGAGCCTTCCACAATGCTGCCTTCGCTTCCCTAAGCTGCTTCCGGGCATCGCGTCGGGTTTCACGAAGTCCTTTATTCTCGACCTGTAGGCGGTGCATCGCCGTTCGGACTTTGCGAACCTCTTCCTCAATGGCGCATAGGCGGCTGTCCGCATTCTCCAGCCATTTCGAAAGCGCCGACATCATCCCCATGATCGCAGATAGCTGCGTGGGAATGGTGTCTGTTAGGCGCATTCGGTCGATAGCGTCAGCGATCTCCTTCTTTTTGAGCAGGCCTCTGACGCGGTAGGCGGAGAGCCCTGTCCTTTCCGCGATGGCGCTGATTTTGTCGCCCTGAGCAAAGCCCTGAACCGCAATAGTCATCTGTTCGGGTGTGATAGGTGCAGGCTGGTTCGTCGTCATAAGTCCCTCCATTCCGCATATTTAGAGGGAGGTCAGTCTTAGGATGACGCAGGAGTCTCGCGACTGCATGTTCTCGTGGAAGGAGATGCAGGTATGTTTGAGAACTTCCGTCCGTGGTTTTACGCTGAGATTTCCGTCATAGTCTTGTTTGCAATCTGTGCCGCTCTATCGACGGGGCAATAAGGTCGCATGAGCAGATGGCCGGGTCGCCCCGGCCATCAGTGTCTATTCCATGTGCTTAGACGGGCTATGCTCCCTTACGGCCAGCCGCCCCGCGTTAACGCTTCAAGCCCCTCGTATTCACTACTTCGGGAGGAGGCAGAGAAGCGCAGCAATGGCCTGAACGATCCCGCGACAAACGGACCTAAAGGAGATTTGCGGCTGCCTTCTTGCCAGATATTTAGCCGCTAGATTTGTGGGCGGCACGATCTAGACTTTAGATCGCAGATCGATTGGAAATAAGGCTCCTCGCGCGAAAGCCGCGCTTTCGCAAAAGCAATTTCTTTCGTCCCGGCATCAACAGGTTAGATGGTAAACAGCCGCCATTAACCACGATAGTTTTTGACAGATTCCAAAACTGTGACAGCCTGAGTTCATAGCCGCACTGATGCGGGCTTATTGAAGGAGGCTTTATGAACACAGAATGGATCGAACTCAAGTCTGGTGAACTCCTGCACACTACTACCGTTTATAGCAGAATGAATGATCTTGGATGGACTGCTCGACAGGCTACTCAGACACCAGTGCAGAAGATGTCGTGGCGCGATGGGCGTATGAACATCGCTGCCGCTGCCCGTGCGGACAAGCTGACGCCGAGCAAGGTCCAAGTGCTGATGCGCGATTACGGCGTCTCCTATGAAGAAGCGCGGGACTATCTCAGGGCCACGGCTCACTGACGCCGTTAACGCCCTCCTAAGCGGGTCATGCTATGCGGGGGCTATGAAGCGGGGCAGCGGACATCGTAATTGGGCGAATGCCCATCATCGATCGGCGATGGGGCAGATGCGAAAGCGTAGGGGACGGCAGGACAATGATCCGGTCGTCCTCCTGCTTTCTGTGGTGCTCGTCGTTGCCGTGGGATTGACGGTGTTCTTCTGGCCCTCGTCGTCCATGTCCAATGACCGTCAGGGCAGTTTCGCATCCGACTTTTCCTGCCGCGTCAGTTCGATCACCGATGGTGATACGCTGCGCTGCGCGGACGGAACGCGAATCCGCCTCCATGCGGTTGCGGCTCGCGAGAGTGACGAGACATGCTCTCCCGGCCATCCATGCCCTTCTGCGAGTGCCGCTTCTGCCACCGCCAAGCTATCAGAGTTGGCGACTGGCCAGACGCTCCAATGTCAGAAAACCGGCACCAGCTATAAGCGAGTGACCGCGATCTGCCGCAATGAGGCGCATGTCGAAATCAATTGCGCCATGGTGCGAAGCGGGACGACTGTGATCTGGCCCAAATTCAATGGGCAGACGCCCATTTGCCGATCGGAGTGACCATGAGTTTCTTCAAAAAGATATTTGGGAGAAAGCCTGTTCGTCGTCAGAACGATCAGGCCTTTTACGATCCTTCCAACGCTCATGATCGCGTTGGACTGGCGTTGCTCGGAATGCTCAGGCCACAGTTAGATTTGTGCGGTTTTGAATTAGAGCATGTTCCAGATATTCCTCCCTTTAACGGACCAAAGTGTCGCGGCGCGTTAATTGGGATCTCCGAAGGGATTTTGGTGGGTGAAGGCGTCGAACGCACCGCTGACAACATCTATGATACGGTTATTGCCGCGTTTGCGCTTACCTTCAGTGACGCTGTCGGCCGAGACATGTCATTGAGGACCGTAAATGAGGCCCAAGCCGGGAATGAAGAAGTCAACGCAGCCATCGAATGGGCGATCGAAGACACCGTGGGTGTATATAAAAGCGGCGGACTGAGTAGCGCCGGATCATTCTACCTCGCTGCGATGGATATGATCTAGCCTGATTCGCTCACATCAACAACTCGTCGCTCTTCTGACTGTCAGGTCTGGTTTTGGATGACGCGGGAATCAGGTGACTGCACAAAAGCTGGACAACAAGGAGTTCAGCAATGCGCGCACCGATCATCAGCAGCACCGATTTCGAGAAGCTGTTCACGTTCACAGACCGAATGGAGCGAGCAGCGATGTATCGCCTGATGCTGCTGCTGACCAAAAAGCTGGGGCTTCGTCCCATGGAGATAGCAGGGATGGAAACCGGTTGGTTCGTTGGCGGCGAACTCCGCATTCCGCTCGGACATTCCAAGCGAAAGCAAGGGCGGTCACTTCCCGTTGATGCTGAGATTGAGGAGGCGCTTGC
The DNA here is from genome assembly GCF_002431195.1 of Sphingobium sp. UBA5915. Classification (NCBI taxonomy): domain Bacteria; kingdom Pseudomonadati; phylum Pseudomonadota; class Alphaproteobacteria; order Sphingomonadales; family Sphingobiaceae; genus Sphingobium; species Sphingobium sp. UBA5915. Next base: position 11,796 of record NZ_DJDV01000090.1, read on the forward strand.
CGCGCATATGGGTGGGCAGAGGGGCAGGGTGTTCCGCAATGCTGCTGGTGAAGCATTCACTGCAAATGGTATCAGCGAAGCAATCCGCCGCATCTACAGGCTGGCAGGTGTTCAGGGTAGCTGCTATTCCGGTCGTCGCACGATGGCTACCCGGATGGTCGACAACAAAGTGAATATAGCCGTGGTGAGCAAGGTATTAGGTCATAGCTGCATCGCGACTACGCAGAGCTATATTGGTGTCACGGACACGATGATGCGCGAGGCACTTTTTTCCTGATACTCGATTTAGAACTTGTGCTGAAAGTCAGACGGCTATTGATAGAGCAGCGGCGGCGAAGGGTCGCAGAGATAGGAGTTCAATATGGCAATGGATTGGAAGAAGGCCGTTAAGCCGGTCGGAGAGTTCGCGGATTTCAAAAAGTCTGCTCCCCGCACACAGAAGACGGCTGCTGAGGTTGTGTCCGCTGCCATCGACAAGCAGATCGACCTGTTCAACAAGCCTAAAGCCGAAGGCCGTCGCTGGTTCGAGGTAAAGGGCGAGAATGTCGCGTTTAGCATCCGTTATGCCAACAGCCCGCTCAAATTGGTGGGCGACGAGAAAACGGTCGTGGTGCCCAAGGCGCAGTTCGTAGAGGTGCTACAGTCGATCAAGGCCGATGTGGAGAAGGGCGAATTCAAAACCCAACTCGACGCAGGCGAGGCCGCCGTCCGCAAGCGCAGTGCGACCATGGCTGCGACACGCAAGAAGAAGTGAGCCTATCCCATTTGGGACATCAGCCCCGGCCGGACCGGCTGGGGCTTTTTAACGCCTGACACTCATGGAAATGCCCGGTAAGCAAGCTGCTCACCGGGCTTTCTCTTATGCCCTTATATAGCCCACAGAGCGCGCCTGAGCGGCGTAATGGCTGAGGGTATGTTGGGCTTTCCAGTGTAGGTCTTGCTCCACGCGCAGCCCTCCCGGCCCCTTCACGGCGTAAATCTCGTCCATGCTCACATAGCCGATCTCGGGCATTCCATGGCCGATGTCGCATAGCCCGAACGCGAGGCCATCGTCGTCCATTTCCGTCAGCAGCCACGTCCCCGCCGTCCAGGGCAGGAACAGCTTACAGACGGGTTCGAAATCACGTTCGCGGGACGTGCCCTTGAGGGACAATTGCTCTTTGTGGTTTTCGGCGAGGCGTTGCGCTGCCTCTGGCGTGAACACTGATAACCATTCCATTTGGGCCATCCTTTCTTGATGTTTGGCCCTTTGGTCACACGACGCCTTTTGGCGGAGAAATCAACTCCAAAGAATTGAATTCTGGTGCCTTTCTTTGGATGACGCGGACTGGTTTTGGTTATTGATAGAGCAGCACAACGGCAACGGAGTGCTACACATGTTTACGCAGATCGAATTGAACCACCTCGCAGACTTCATGCTTGAGGTTGTCGATTGTGATGCCGACTACGAAGAGGACGAATTCTGCGTAAACTGGAATGGCCACCGGCTTTATGTAGAGCGTTACCTGACGCATTTCCGCATCGAAGTTGGGCATGAGGATGATGTAGTGGAATTACCACGTCACTGATGCCCTGAGAGCGTCATACAGGGAAGATAGAGGGGCAGGCGTAATGCTGTGCCCCTCTTCCCTTTTTGCCTTCTAAGACGCTTTGAGGGCATCGGCATATTACGCGGCCATTTCCTCCGGCGAGAGTGTCCAAGCGCCTTCCAACATCGTGCCGTCCTGGTCGAATAGCCACCAACTATAATCGTCGGGTTCGATCCTGAACGTCCCAACCTCTGTAATTATGATCCGTTTGATGAGGCGGCGCAGCGCCATGTTGACCCGACCGCGCGCATAGGTGCGAATCGCGTCATCTTCGCTGGTGATCTCATTTTTGAGATTCTCGATCAGCGTGCTGTCATCGTGACTGGAGGGAAGGGACTGTTGAATGGCAAGGGCGCGTCGCGCCTCCTCAACTGCCTGTGTCTGGGTTTCCACTTCAGCTTCCAGTGCGGTGACACGCTGCATGATTGATTTGGAACCGCCTTCCTCCAGCGCCTCGATCAAGTTGTTCAGCTTGTTCTGATTGCCGTCGCGTTGCCGCTCCGCCTCCGCGAGCCTTTCCCGTTCTTCTGTGAGGTGCTTACCCGCAGATTGGCGATCAATCAGCTTGGGCAACATCTCCTGCAACACCGTCCACTCGATCACATCATAGTTCAGGATTGAGCCGTTATCGCATCCATGTTTTCGACGAGCCCGATCGCATCGCATTTTTCGATATGTCTTACGTCGATAGTTGACCACCTCGCCGCTGACCTTCGTGTATTTTTGGACGGTATCTGTGGTGTGGCCGAAGTGGGCACCTCCACCGCATTTCTCGCAAACCACAATCCCTTGAAGCAGGTTGCGATTAGTGAACTTCTTGTTCTTTTTCTGATTGCCTTTTCGCATGGCCAGCGCCGCTTGAGCACGGTTCCATTTTTCGGCGGTGATGGCCTGCGGGTAAAAATCAGTCGCGATGGTTTTACCGTCCAGCGTTGTATATTCGCCCAACACAGTTCGCTTGGTTAGCAGCCGATAGATATAGCTGTAGAACCAGCCATTGTTGCCACGGCGCTGTTCTGGCGGGGTCCAGCTTGGCTCTTCTCGCTCGTTCAGAACCGTTACGATACGATGGATGCCGATGCCATCGACGTAGAGATCATATATCTCGTTCAGCACCTTCGTTCGATGCTCATTCAACACATACTTGCCATCCATCCGGTCTATCCAGAGCGGCACGTTGGGCATGGGAATGTCTTTTTCGCCGGCCGCTATACGGTCGAGCCGTGAACGCCATGAGGCGGCGGTTCGTTTGCTCTTCTTGTCGCTCTCGTCATGAGCCTGCTGGGCCAATATGATGACCTTGAACAGGTCGATCATCTCGCTCTCGCTGCCAGCCCTATATATGTGACCGTCATGGAAAGTGGCGACATCTATGCCACATTCGTTGATAGACCAGATTAGCTGCGCCGCTGCTTTGGCGCCTTGGCGGCTCAATCGGTCGATGTTTTCGACCACCAGCACTTTGCCTCGGTGAAGGCCGTTACGCGCTTCTAATTCGAACTGGTGTAGTTCTGAGCCTTCGAGGCGATTTGCGCCATGAAATGCGCTTCGAGCCTCGTCCGAGATGGATTTTTCTACGACCCAGCCCTGCCCGGCGGCAAAGTCCGCGCCGAGCGTTTGTTGTCTTTCGAGGGAATATCCCTTGCTTTGTTCTGCGCTAGAAAAGCGCGCATATATGATGGCAGATTGCGGCATACCCCGGACCTCGCACAGATGACGTTGCCATTTTGTTTACGTGTCTCGCAAATTGGGTACAGTTGATTGCTGCGATGAACCCGTGCCGGTGCGGTCATCTGGGCGATCCGGCGCTCGCCTGCTCCCGCGCCCCGCGTTGCGCCGCGGATTACCAAGCCAAGGTGTCCGGGCCGCTGCTTGACCGCATCGACCTGCATGTCGAGGTGCAGGCCGTGACCGCCGCCGATCTGGTGCTGCCGCCGCCGGCCGAAGGATCGGCCGAGGTCGCCGCGCGCGTGGCGGCAGCGCGGGCGGTGCAGACGGCCCGCTATACCGGCACATCGACACGGACCAATGCCGAAGTGGATGGGGAGCGGCTGGAAGAGGTTGCCGGGCCGGACGAGGCGGGGCGGCAGTTGCTGGCGCAGGCCGCCGCCGCGATGAAGCTGTCCGCGCGAGGATATACGCGCGTGCTGCGTGTCGCGCGGACGATCGCCGACCTTGCCGGCGCAGACTCTGTTGGCCGCGTCCATGTTGCCGAGGCCTTAAGCTACCGGCGGCGAGCGCCAGCCAATTAACCTGATTGATGCCGAGCGCGCTGGCCGACGTCTATTCGGCCGCTTCGTTTGCCAGCAGCTTGATCTCGGCGGACGCTTCACTGGCCTTGGGGCTGAACCGGCCTTCTATCCTGCTGCCCGGTTCGATCGTGATGCGTTCGTAGACGACGTCGCCTGTGATCCTGGCGCTGCTTTCCACCACCAGCTCGTCAGCCGCGATGGACCCGTCGACCAGGCCCGCAAGCCGCGCGCTTTGCGCCGTCACATGGCCGATGATCCGGCTGTCAGGTCCCTGGACCAGCGCAGCGCACCGGATATCGCCTTCCACAACGCCATCGACATGCAAATCGACGCTGGCTGACAGGTCGCCGGTGATCGTCACGTCCCCGCCGATCAGCGAGAAGGGAATGGACTTACCCCCGGTTGCCGACGTCGGCAAAGCGGGCCTTGGCGATTTGCTGGACTTGGAGAACATCTTTGCGGGCCTCCAGAAAGCGGCGGGGATTGATGGCCTGGCCATTGAGCCGGACCTCGAAATGCAGATGCGGCCCTGTCGAGCGGCCGGTCGAACCCATGCGGCCTATCGTCTCACCCCGCGCGACCTTGTCGCCGATATGGGCGGCAAAGCCCGACAGATGCGCGTAGCGGGTCATGATGCCATTGCCATGCGTCACTTCCACGACATTGCCGTAGCCGCTGCGCTGGCCAACGAAGCTGACCTTGCCATCGGCAGCGGCATTGATCGGCTGGCCGCGATGGCCGGGGAAATCCAGACCCGCGTGAAAGGCGGCGTGGCCGTTGAACGGGTCGCGGCGATAGCCATAGGAACTCGACAACATCGGTGTGCTGGTCGGCTGGCCTGAAGGAATGGACAGGAGACTGCGTTCCAGAAACTCCATCCGCGCCATCGCATCGGCCAGTTCTTCCAGTTCTCCGGTCAACGCCTTTTCATCGCCGTTCCAGGGAACGAACGGGCCGCCCTGCGCGCGCGCTGCGTTGCGCGCCAATTTGTCGGGGTCCAGCCCGAAGCTGCGGATCGCGGCCGCAGCGCGCTCGGCGCGCCGTTCCACGGCGCCCGTCAGCAGCAGGGCGAAGCGCCGCTGCCGATCCTGAAGGCGCATCAAGGGCGCGGCTTCGGGCGCGATGCTGATCTTGGTCTGCCGCGCGGCCTTTTCATCCTGCCCGTCCGTGCCCAGCAGATCCTCGCCAGTCTTGTCGTCATCGCCGCCAAAATGCGCGCGATAGAGTTCGTCCATGAAATCCTGGCGCGCTTCCAGGTCTTGCGCCAGTTGGTCGACAGACTTGCGGTAGTCGGCGACCTTGCCGGCGGCCTTGGCGACAGACTGGCCCTTCGCCGCCAGCGCGGCGCGCTCCTGCTTCAACGCCATGCCATCGATCGCCATGGCGGCGGTGACACCGCCCCAGCCAAGCAACAGTGCAGCCGTGCCGCCCAGCGTCCAAAGCTGGGCGCGGCGACTGATACGGAGGAATTTGACCTGGCCGCCCGAACGCAGGAAAATTTCCCGCTCAGGGCAAAGCGCATTCCACCATGCGCGGAGGGCGACGACCCTCTGGCTATTCAACTGCAACAATGACGACCCCGTGCTCTTTTCGACTCGGGCCGGTAGCAAAGCATGGCGCCGGGCGCGAATCCTCTGCTCCGGACTCGTGACGAGTCGAAGGGGTGGCGCGATGAAATGAAATGGAGCGGCTTTTGTTCCTTGCAGAAAAAATAAATGTCAGGCCTGCCGAGAAATCCCCTCCGGGCTCATCAACAATTGTTCCACCCCGACTGCCGGCATGGCCGCCCCGAACAGATAGCCTTGTCCATAGTGGCACCCACCGGCACGCAAATAGGCCAGTTGCTGCGCATTCTCCACACCTTCCGCCACCGTGCGGATGCCTAGACTGTGGGCCAGGTTGAGCACCGCGCGCACGATGGCGGCGTCGTCGGGATCGGTTTCCATGTCGCGGACGAAGCACTGATCGATCTTGATGATGTCGATCGGGAACTGCTTGAGGTGTGACAGCGAAGCATAGCCAGTACCGAAATCGTCGAGCGCGATACTGATTCCTGCGTCGCTCAGCCGCTGAAGAATATGACACACCCGATCCGCATCGCGGCCTAGGAATACCGACTCGGTCACTTCCAGTTCGATCATCGCGGTCGGTATTCGTGCCGTGCGCATCCGGCCGAGCAGCCGATCGGCGAACGCTTCATCTTGCAGGTCAACGCCCGACACATTGAGCGCCACATGACCGACGGCCAACCCTTTGCTGCGCCAACGGGCGCAATCGTCGATGACCCGCTCGACCATTCGTTCGGTCAGCGCCGGGCCGAGCTCGGGATGCTCGAACGCCCGCGCAATATCGCCCGGCATGATAATCGACCCGTCGGCAACCGGGCATCGGAACAGAGCCTCGAACCCGATGATGCCGCCATCCTGCAAAGATATTTTCGGTTGATACCAGGGGCAGGGCTGTTCATGCGACAGAATATGGCGCGCGCGATCTAGCATGGCGGTTTCCCGCTCCCAACTGTCGAGCAGGTGCGGTTGGAACAGGATGGCGCGACCGCGGCCATTATTTTTTGCGTGATAAAGCGCAATGTCCGCATGTTTGAACAGCGCCACGTCATCGGCGCCATGATCGGGATAGAGCGCAACGCCAATGCTGGCGCGACATTCCAGCGGCCGGCCCGCATGGCTGAAGGGTGCGTGAAGCTGATCGGTGATCCGCATGAGGATCGGCTGGAGCGCCTCGGCATCGGGCAGACGCGTCAGCAGCACGGCGAATTCGTCGCCCCCCATGCGCGCTATAAGGTCGCCGGGGCGCAGAGCGCCGCGCAGTCGCTCCGCAACCGTCTGCAAAAGGGCATCGCCCGCGTCGTGCCCGGCCGTGTCGTTGATGCGCTTGAACTCATCCAGGTCCAGCAGAAGGATGGCGACAAGCCCGCGATCGCCCGAAGATGCGGTTGCTTGCGTAACCGCAGCGACGAAATGCGCCCGATTGGCTAATCCGGTCAGCGGATCGCTCATGGCAAGGCGCTGGAGGCGTAATTCTGTTTCCTTGCGGTCGGTGATGTCCACGACGCAGGTCATGTAGGCCGCGTCGCCATCGACCATGATGGCGCGTGACGACAACATGGCGTCTCGCGTCTGCCCGTCCGCGCGGCGCAACCGGCATTCGAATTGATCGACGGCCTCGCCGCGTTCAAGCCTCTGGACCAGCAGGCCGCGCGATCGACGATCGACATAGCTGTGCTCGACATTGTCGAGGTCGATCTCCAGCCCGGCTGCGTAGCCGTCGCTTGCTGCGCGGTTCATGCGCAGCAAGGTGCCATCGCGCCGTGTGACAAGCAGCGGCAGGGGTACTGCCATGAACAGATGCTCCAGCGTGTCGCGGCTTGCGGCCAGGGCGGCCTGCGCTGATCGGGCTGTTTGCCCGGCATCCCATTCCTTGCGCTGCAACCGGTTGTTCCGCGCGATCGCGATCCACATGCCGCAATGCAGGATTAGCATCGCCATGATCATGCCCGGCATCGTTGACGATAGCGGGTCGGGGGCAAGATAACCGGTCAAAAGCGCGATTTCGCATACCAGCCCCCCGCCAACATTGCCGCGAAAGCTGGTCGGCACCACGAGATAGAAGACGAGCGGCAACAGGACCATGACGAAAATGGCAATGTCGCTGCGGGAGCTGACCAGAAAGCCTACTGCGATGGCAACCACGCCCTGCCATGCCCAACAGATGCGCTCCAAGGCCCGAAAGCTTGTCATATGTTGACATAGGTAAAGGCAAGCGATGGACCAGATCACAATCGCCACGCGAGCGGGCACGGCCACCCAGAAATGGTCGGTTCCCGCAAAGCGCCAATCGCTCAGCAGAAACAGGCTGTTGAGGGCCGCCGAGAGGGCGAACAGGACATACGCATGATGTCTGGATTCGGGCAGTCGCTCAGCCTGGAACGCGGCTTCGCGATCGGGGGAGCGAAACTCGCCGGTAAAAGAGGCAATATCGGGCACGGCTGATCCAATGGCGGCGCGTCGGCGCGTTACCCTGGAATTAACTTGATCGAAGTTATCAAAAGCCTAATTCTGCTGCCGAACTGCCGTCTTTTTGGAGGGAGGGCGCACGCTTGACCCTGCGCGCGGACGCAGCTATAGCGCCGCCTGCCCAGCGGCCTTGCCGTGCGAAGACTCGTCTCCTCGCGTCATATCGGCTGAGCGACATTAGAGCTGAACATTGCCGGGTGCTCTTGCGGCTCCAGGGGGCTTATGCCCGCCGGGGCCTTTGCTGTTTGGCGGAATCCTCCGTCATCGGCACAGGACGCGGGAATGCCGGTAAAGTAACTGAAAAAGGTGAAGGGCTTCATGCCAACGATCAACCAGCTGGTCCGCAAGGGCCGCGAACTGCAGAAGGCCAAGTCGAAGGTCCCTGCAATGGAGGCGAACCCGCAGAAGCGCGGCGTTTGCACTCGCGTCTATACGACGACCCCGAAGAAGCCCAACTCGGCGCTTCGCAAGGTGGCGAAGGTGCGTCTGGTCAACCAGCGCGAAGTCATCACCTATATTCCGGGTGAAGGTCATAACCTTCAGGAGCACTCGGTCGTGCTGATCCGTGGCGGCCGCGTACGCGACCTTCCCGGTGTGCGTTACCATGTGCTGCGCGGCGTTCTGGATACCCAGGGCGTCAAGGACCGCAAGCAGAGCCGTTCGAAGTACGGCGCGAAGCGTCCGAAGTAAGAAGGGGAGACCAGGAATATGTCACGTCGTCGTCGCCCCGAAAAGCGCGTTATCCTGCCGGATCCCAAGTTCGGTGATATCGTGCTGTCGAAGTTCATGAACAGCATCATGCAGGACGGCAAGAAGGCCGTTGCCGAATCGATCGTCTATGGCGCTCTCGAAACTGTCGAGACCCGCGCCAAGAAGGACCCGATCGGCATGTTCCACGATGCTCTGAACAACATCAAGCCGGGTATCGAGGTTCGCAGCCGCCGCGTTGGTGGTGCGACCTATCAGGTCCCCGTCGAAGTGCGTCCCGAACGCGCCCAGGCGCTGGCCATCCGCTGGCTGATCACCGCCGCGCGCAACCGCAGCGAAACCACGATGGCCGCGCGCCTGTCGGGTGAACTGCTGGACGCCGCCAACAATCGCGGCAATGCCGTGAAGAAGCGCGAAGATACGCACCGCATGGCGGAAGCGA
>NZ_DJDV01000090.1:21090-21441 GCF_002431195.1 Sphingobium sp. UBA5915
GCGAACCGCGCCTTCTCGCACTACCGCTGGTAAAGAGGAAGGCGGGCGCTCCCGCGCCCGCCTATCCAACAGGGTCTTGAACATCGGTCCGTTCGTCAGGGGTGCTACCCATGGCGGACGGATTGGTTTAGGGGCCTCGCGCAGAACAAACGAATCCCCTCACCGCCGGTGCGCCGGCAACGGAGAAGCATCATGGCCCGCAGCCATCCGCTCGAACATTATCGTAACTTCGGTATCATGGCGCATATCGACGCCGGCAAGACCACCACGACCGAGCGCATCCTTTACTACACCGGCAAGTCCTACAAGATCGGCGAAGTCCATGACGGCGCCGCAACCATGGACTGGATG
>NZ_DJDV01000090.1:21721-24077 GCF_002431195.1 Sphingobium sp. UBA5915
ACTGGATGGAGCAGGAGCAGGAACGTGGTATCACCATCACGTCGGCTGCGACGACCTGCGTGTGGAAGGCGGCTGAGGGCAAGGGTCCCGAACATCGTCTGAACATTATCGATACCCCCGGCCACGTCGACTTCACCATCGAAGTCGAGCGTTCGCTGCGCGTGCTCGACGGCGCGGTTGCCGCGTTCGACGGCGTTGCCGGCGTGGAGCCGCAGTCGGAAACCGTGTGGCGCCAGGCGGACAAGTATAAAGTGCCGCGGATGTGCTTCATCAACAAGCTCGACCGCACCGGCGCCGACTTTTATTATTGCGTGCAGACGATCATCGATCGCCTGGGCGCGACCCCGGCCGTTCTCTATTTGCCCATCGGCGCGGAGAGCGATTTCAAGGGTCTGGTCGATCTGGTCGAAAACCGCGCGATCATCTGGAAGGATGAAAGCCTGGGCGCCGAATTCTATTATGAAGAGATTCCGGCCGACCTCGCCGACAAGGCAGCCGAATATCGCGAAAAGCTGATCGAACTCGCCGTCGAACAGGATGACGAGGCGATGGAAGCCTATCTGGAAGGCAATGAGCCCGACACCGCGACGCTCAAGAAGCTGATCCGCAAGGGCACGCTGGGGCATGCCTTCGTGCCGGTGCTGTGCGGCAGTGCGTTCAAGAACAAGGGCGTTCAGCCCCTGCTCGACGCGGTCGTCGACTATCTGCCTTCGCCGCTCGACATCGAAGACGTCCAGGGCGTCAAGATGGACGGCGAAACGCCCGACAGTCGGCCGACCGCCGATGACGCGCCCTTCTCGGGCCTGGCGTTCAAGATCATGAACGACCCCTTCGTGGGCTCGCTCACCTTCCTGCGCATCTATTCGGGTACGCTCACCAAGGGCACCTATCTGAACTCGGTGAAGGACAAGAAGGAAAAGATCGGCCGCATGCTGCTGATGCATGCCAACAGCCGCGAGGATATCGACACCGCTTACGCCGGTGACATCGTCGCGCTCGCCGGCATGAAGGAAACGACCACGGGTGACACGCTGTGCGCCGAGCGCCAGCCGATCATCCTGGAACGGATGGAATTCCCCGAGCCGGTCATCGAGTTGTCCGTGGAACCCAAGACCAAGGCCGATCAGGAAAAGATGGGCGTCGCCCTCAACCGCCTGGCCGCCGAGGATCCGTCCTTCCGCGTCTCGACCGACCATGAATCGGGCCAGACCATCATCAAGGGCATGGGCGAACTGCACCTCGAAATCCTCGTCGACCGCATGAAGCGCGAGTTCAAGGTCGAGGCGAATGTCGGTGCGCCGCAGGTCGCCTATCGCGAATATCTCAAGAAGCCGGTCGATATCGACTATACCCACAAGAAGCAGTCGGGCGGCACCGGCCAGTTCGGCCGCATCAAGGTGAAGCTGACGCCGGGCGAGCGCGGCGCGGGCATCATCTTCAAGGACGAGATCAAGGGCGGTAATATTCCCAAGGAATATATCCCCGCGATCGAAAAGGGCATGCGCGAAACCGCTGCCACCGGTTCGCTGATCGGCTTCCCGATCATCGACTTCGAAATCCTGCTCTACGACGGCGCCTATCACGACGTCGACTCGTCGGCGCTGGCGTTCGAAATCACCGGCCGCGCAGCGATGCGTGAGGCGGCGCAGAAGTCGGGCATCACCCTGCTTGAGCCGGTCATGAAGGTCGAAGTCGTGACCCCGGAGGAATATCTGGGCGACGTCATTGGCGACATGAACAGCCGTCGTGGTCAGATCCAGGGCACCGACACGCGCGGCAATGCGCAGGTGGTTGAAGCCATGGTGCCGCTGGCCAATATGTTCGGCTATGTGAACTCGCTGCGTTCCTTCACCCAGGGCCGTGCGAACTACTCGATGATCTTCTCGCATTATGACGAAGTGCCGCAGAATGTTGCGGACGAGGTCAAGGCGAAGATGGCCTGAGGGTAAACCCGGGCCAACCCGTGAAAACGGGTCGGTTTGGGGCTGGTAATCTGTAAATTTGCTGCTATGGACGCGCCTTCGCGAGGCGCGGCCGAGCGGTCTGACCAAGCTGATTTGATTAGAAGGTAGGAAAAAATGGCTAAGGCTAAGTTTGAGCGGAACAAGCCGCACTGCAACATCGGCACCATCGGTCACGTTGACCATGGCAAGACCTCGCTGACCGCGGCGATCACCAAGGTGCTGGCCGAAACCGGCGGCGCGACCTTCGTTGATTACGCCAACATCGACAAGGCGCCCGAAGAGCGCGAGCGCGGCATCACCATTTCGACCGCCCACGTCGAATATGAAACCGAAGCGCGTCACTATGCGCACGTCGACTGCCCGGGTCACGCTGACTACGTCAAGAACATGAT
>NZ_DJDV01000090.1:24421-24854 GCF_002431195.1 Sphingobium sp. UBA5915
GCGAGCACATCCTGCTCGCCCGTCAGGTCGGCGTGCCGCAGCTCGTCGTGTTCATGAACAAGGTCGACCTGGTCGACGACGCCGAAATCCTCGAGCTGGTCGAACTGGAAATCCGTGAACTGCTGAGCAGCTACGATTTCGACGGCGACAACATTCCCGTCATCGCCGGCTCGGCTGTCGCCGCCCTTCAGGACAAGACCCCTGAAATCGGCCATGAAGCTGTTCTGAAGCTGATGCAGGCTGTCGACACCTTCATCCCGCAGCCCGAGCGTCCGATCGACAAGGCGTTCCTGATGCCGATCGAAGACGTGTTCTCGATTTCGGGTCGCGGCACCGTGGTCACCGGCCGCGTCGAAACCGGCATCATCAAGGTGGGTGAAGAAGTCGAGATCGTTGGCCTGAAGCCGACCGCCAAGACCACTGTCACCGGCGT
>NZ_DJDV01000090.1:25138-94021 GCF_002431195.1 Sphingobium sp. UBA5915
ATGTTCCGCAAGCTGCTCGACGAAGGTCGTGCGGGCGACAATATCGGCGCCCTGGTGCGCGGCACGAAGCGTGAGGAAGTCGAGCGCGGCCAGGTTCTGGCCAAGCCCGGCACCATCACCCCGCACACCGAATTCGATGCCGAAGTCTATGTGCTGTCGAAGGAAGAAGGCGGTCGCCACACCCCGTTCTTCGCCAACTATCGTCCGCAGTTCTACTTCCGCACCACCGACGTGACCGGTGAAGTGATCCTGCCCGAAGGCACGGAAATGGTCATGCCCGGCGACAATGTGAAGCTCGGCGTCAAGCTGATCGCCCCGATCGCGATGGATCCGGGTCTGCGCTTCGCCATCCGTGAAGGCGGTCGTACCGTCGGCGCGGGGGTTGTCGGCACGATCTCGAAGTAATATAGGACCGCAGCGGCGCGAATCGTCTGATTCGCGCCGCTCGGAATTTTTGCCGCCCCGGATCGCCTTTCTCCGGCTCCCTTGGAGCTAGAAGGGCAGGGAAGGGGCGGATATTTTTTGTTGGCGCATTTCCGCAAGTCATCGGCTGCTCCGGCTGACTTTCGAAAATGCTCCGGGTTTTTGGCTCTTTCGCATCGGTACAGGAACAATGGACAGCAATATCCGCATTCGCCTCAAGGCGTTCGATCATCGCGTGCTCGATCAGGCGACCGGCGACATCGCCGACACCGCCCGCCGCACTGGCGCCCTCATCCGCGGTCCCATTCCTCTTCCGACGCGCATCGAAAAGTTCACGGTCAACCGTGGCCCGCATATCGACAAGAAGTCGCGCGAGCAGTTCGAAGTCCGCACGTACAAGCGTATGCTTGACATTGTGCAGCCGACGCCGCAGACGGTCGACGCGCTGATGAAGCTGGATCTGGCTGCCGGCGTGAACGTGGAAATCAAGCTGGCCTGACGCCGGCAAGTCCCTGCTCCCCGCCTTCGGGCTTATGGGCGGGCAGGGTATCGGGCACTTTGCCAAGGCAGAGGCTCAAACGACACAAGGGATACCGCACGGCCCCACCGGTGAACCGGTAAGGCGCGTGGTCCTGGTCCCCCGTCGCCTTCCCCGAGAGGGGTTGGCATCCGACCCTGACGGGGTGATCGCTAATTTGGGTTGGGCCGCGAAGGAGTTATCCTGCGCGGTTTTTTCGTTGGATACGCCCGCTGCTAAGGCGGGCCTCTATGGGAGTAATCAGTGATGCGCACAGGCGTGATCGCTAAGAAAGTCGGGATGACCCGTCTGTTCCAGGAGGACGGACGGCACGTACCGGTTACGGTTCTGGCCCTTGAAGGCAACCAGGTCGTGGCGCGCAAGGAAACCGATCGGGATGGCTATATCGCTGTTCAGCTCGGCGCGGGCGTCGCCAAGGTCAAGAATGTGGCCAAGCCGCAGCGCGGCCAGTTCGCCAAGGCCGAGGTTGAGCCCAAGGCTCGTCTGGTCGAATTCCGTGTCGCCGAGGATGCGCTCCTTGATGTCGGCGCCGAAATCGCGGCCGATCATTTCGTTGCCGGCCAGCTGGTCGATGTTGCCGGTCATACCCAGGGTAAGGGTTTTGCCGGTGCGATGAAGCGCTGGGGCTTCGGCGGTATGCGCGCCACCCACGGCGTGTCGATCAGCCACCGCGCCCATGGTTCGACCGGTAACCGCCAGGATCCGGGTCGCGTCTTCAAGAACAAGAAGATGGCCGGTCACATGGGTGATCGCGAGCGGACCCAGCAGAATCTGGAAATCGTGCGTACCGATGTCGAGCGCGGCCTGCTGTTCGTCAAGGGCAGCGTTCCGGGCGCCAAGGGCACCTGGCTGACCGTCAAGGATGCCGTCAAGGTTCCGCGTCACGCCGATGCTCCCTATCCGGCCAGCCTGAAGGCTGCTGCCAACAGCAACAACGCTCCGGCCGAGACGCCCGCTGATGAAGCGGCCGCTCCCGAAGCGACCGAAGGCCAGGAGGGCTAAACCATGAAGGTCAATGTACAGACCCTCGACGCGCAGACTGCCGGCGAGCTGGAGCTGAACGATGCCGTGTTCGGCGTCGAGCCCCGCACCGACATCCTGCACCGCGTCGTAACCTGGCAGCTGGAAAAGCGTCGCGCGCCCGCTCGTGCCACCCGTGAACGTTCGGACGTCGCCCGCACCGGCAAGAAGTTCGGCCGTCAGAAGGGCGGCGGTACGGCCCGTCACGGCGACCGCAAGGCGCCGATCTTCATCGGCGGTGGTAAGGCGCACGGCGCCCGCGCCCGCGACTTTGGTCACGACCTCAACAAGAAGGTCCGTGCCCTGGGTCTCAAGATGGCGCTGTCGGCCAAGGCCAAGGACGGATCGCTGATCGTTCTGGACAGCTTCGACGTGGCGGAAGGCAAGACCAAGACCCTGGTCGCGCATCTCGCCAAGCTGAACCTCAACAAGGCGCTGTTTATCGACGGCGACGCGGTGAATGTCAGCTTCGCGAAGGCTTCGGCGAACATCGTCGGCGTCAACCTGCTGCCGGCCGTTGGCGCCAACGTCTACGACATCCTGAAGGCCGATTCGCTGGTGCTTACCCGCGCCGCGGTCGAAAAGCTGGAGGCCCGTTTCAATGGCTAAGAAAGAAGCCGCGACCGTGGACAATCGTCATTTCGACGTCGTTGTCGCGCCGGTCATCACCGAGAAGTCGACGCTTCTCTCCGAAAACAATGCCGTGGTCTTCCAGGTCGCCAATGACGCGTCCAAGCCGGAGATCAAGGCAGCTGTCGAAGCCCTGTTCGGCGTGACCGTGAAGGCGGTCAACACGCTGGTCCAGAAGGGCAAGGTCAAGCGCTGGAAGGGCAAGCCCTACAAGCGCAATGACGTGAAGAAGGCGATCGTGACGCTGGCCGAAGGTCAGTCCATCGACGTCACCACCGGAATCTGAGGCGGGATAGATGGCACTCAAGCACTATAATCCGACCAGTCCCGCACAGCGCGGCCTGATCCTCGTCGACAAGTCGAGCCTGCACAAGGGTAAGCCCGTCAAGGCGCTGACCGAAGGCAAGCGCAAGACCGGTGGCCGTAACAACAAGGGCCATGTGACTTCGCGCGGTATCGCCGGCGGTCACAAGCAGCGCTATCGTATCATCGACTTCAAGCGTCGCCTGTGGGACGTGGAAGGCACGGTCGAGCGTCTGGAATATGACCCCAACCGCACCGCCTTCATCGCGCTGGTCAACTATGCCGACGGCACCCAGGCCTATGTCCTGGCGCCGCAGCGTCTTGCCCCCGGTGACAAGATCATCGCCGGCAAGAAGACCGACGTGAAGCCGGGCAACGCGATGGAACTGGGCCAGATGCCGGTCGGCACCATCATCCACAATATCGAGATGAAGCCGGGCAAGGGCGGTCAACTCTGCCGTTCGGCGGGCACTTATGCCCAGCTCGTCGGCCGCGATCGCGGCATGGTGATGGTCCGCCTGTCCTCGGGCGAGCAGCGCTACATTCGTTCGGACTGCATGGGCACCATCGGCGCCGTGTCGAACCCGGACAATGCCAACACCAATCTCGCCAAGGCCGGTCGTAACCGCTGGCTGGGCAAGCGTCCACTGACGCGCGGTGTTGCGAAGAACCCGGTCGATCACCCGCATGGTGGTGGTGAAGGCCGGACCTCGGGCGGTCGTCATCCGGTGACGCCATGGGGCAAGCCGACCAAGGGTGCGCGCACCCGCCACAACAAGGCGACGGACAAGTTCATCATCCGTAGCCGCCACGCGAAGAAGAAGAGGTAAGCGAGATGGCTCGTTCCGTCTGGAAAGGTCCGTTCGTGGACCTCAGCCTTCTGAAGAAGGCGGAAGCCGCGCAGGACGCGGGTGGCCGTGCGCCGATCAAGACCTGGTCGCGCCGTTCCACCATCCTGCCGCAGTTCGTCGGCCTGACGTTCAACGTCTATAACGGCCGCAAGCATGTTCCGGTCTCCGTGAACGAGGATATGGTGGGTCACAAGCTGGGCGAATTCGCCCCGACCCGCTTCTTCCCCGGCCACGCCGCCGACAAGAAGGGCAAGCGCTGATGAGCAAGGAAAAGGCTCCCCGTCGCGTCGCCGACAATGAAGCGCTCGCCGTTGGCACGCAGATCCGTGGTTCGGCCCAGAAGCTGAACCTGGTCGCCACGCTGATCCGCGGCCGCAAGGTCGAGGACGCGCTCAACATCCTCGCTTTCTCGAAGAAGGCGATGGCGGTCGACGTGCGCAAGGTGCTGGCTTCGGCCATCGCCAACGCGGAAAATAACCACAATCTGGACGTCGACGCACTGGTCGTTGCGGAAGCATCGGTGGGCAAGAGCTTCACCATGAAGCGCTTCCACGCGCGCGGCCGCGGCAAGTCCACCCGGATCCTCAAGCCCTTCAGCCGCGTGCGCATTGTCGTGCGTGAAGCTGGCGAAGAAGCGGAGGCGTAAGCACATGGGTCACAAGAGCAACCCGATCGGTCTGCGTCTGCAGATCAACCGTACCTGGGACAGCCGCTGGTTCGCGGAAGGCCAGGACTATGGCCGTCTCCTGCTGGAAGATCTCAAGATCCGCCAGTATATCATGAAGACGCTGCCCCAGGCCGCGATTTCAAAGGTCGTGATCGAGCGCCCGGCCAAGCTGTGCCGCGTGTCGATCTATGCCGCCCGTCCGGGTGTCATCATCGGCAAGAAGGGCGCGGACATTGAAAAGCTGCGCAAGAAGCTGGGCAACCTGACTTCATCCGACGTGTCGCTGAACATCGTCGAGATCCGCAAGCCGGAAGTTGATTCCAAGCTCGTGGCGCAGGGCATCGCCGACCAGCTGGAGCGCCGTGTGGCGTTCCGGCGTGCGATGAAGCGCGCGGTGCAGTCAGCCCTGCGTCTGGGCGCTGAAGGCATCAAGATCACCTGCGGTGGCCGTCTGGGCGGCGCGGAGATCGCGCGCGTCGAATGGTATCGCGAAGGCCGCGTTCCGCTGCACACTCTGCGCGCGAATGTCGACTATGCCGAAGCCACGGCGCACACCGCCTATGGCGTGTGCGGCATCAAGGTCTGGATCTTCAAGGGCGAAATCCTTGGGCATGATCCGATGGCCACCGACCGGCTGATGCTGGAGGCTCAGACCTCCGGCGTGCGCCCGGCGCGCTGAAGATAAGAAGGTAATAGCGTCATGCTGCAACCGAAGAAAATGAAGTTCCGCAAGACCTTCAAGGGTCGGATCAAGGGCGACGCCAAGGGCGGTTCGGCTTTGAATTTCGGCGCCTATGGTCTTAAGGCCCTGGAACCCGAGCGCGTCACCGCTCGCCAGATCGAGGCGGCCCGCCGCGCGATTCAGCGTCACCTTCGCCGTCAGGGCCGTCTGTGGATCCGTGTGTTCCCCGACGTGCCCGTGTCGAAGAAGCCTGCCGAAGTCCGTCAGGGTAAGGGCAAGGGTTCGGTTGAATATTGGGCGGCGCGCGTCAAGCCCGGCCGCATCCTGTTCGAACTGGACGGCGTGCCCGGTCCGCTCGCAGCAGAGGCCTTCTCGCGCGCCGCGATGAAGCTGCCCATCAAGACGAAGGTCGTTGCCCGCCTCGGCGACACCTCGCACCTGGAGGGTTAAGCCGTGGCAAATGTCGCAGACCTCAAGACCAAGACGGACGACGAACTGTCGACCGAACTCAACAACCTGAAGCGCGAGCAGTTCAACCTGCGCTTTCAGGCCGCTACCAACCAGCTGGAAAAGCCCAGCCGGGTGCGTGAAGTGCGCCGGACCATCGCGCAGATCAAGACGCTGCAGGGCGAACGCGCCCGCGTGGCGAAGTAAGAAGGAAATCACACGATGCCCAAGCGCGTGCTGACGGGAACGGTGGTTTCCGACAAGACCGACAAGACGGTGGTGGTTCGGGTGGAGCGCAAGGTAAAGCATGCGCTCTACGGCAAGATCATCCGCCTGTCGAAAAAATATCATGCCCATGACGAGGGCAATGTCTACAAGGAAGGCGAGACGGTCCGTATCGAGGAAACCGCCCCGATTTCCAAGCTCAAGACCTGGAAGGTCATCGAGCGGGTGGACACCCACAAGTCGCCCGAAACGGCGGCCTGAGGACTAGTTGCCGGCCCATATGGGCTAGAAAGTTCGAACGCGGGGCTGGCCTTTTCTTTTCGAAAGGGTTACAGGCCCGCGCTTCGTGCATTCGAATCTGCCGGGTCGAACACGAAATTCGGAACCGCCGGGAATTGACCCGGTAGGCCAAATAAGAAGGAACCGGATCCATGATCCAGATGCAATCCAATCTTGACGTCGCTGACAACAGCGGCGCCAAGCGCGTCCAGTGCATCAAGGTGCTGGGCGGGTCGAAGCGGCGCTTCGCTGGCGTGGGCGACATCATCGTCGTCTCGATCAAGGAAGCCCAGCCGCGCGGCAAGGTGAAGAAGGGTGACGTGCATCGCGCCGTCATCGTGCGGACCGCCAAGGACGTGCGTCGCGCTGACGGCAGCGTGATTCGCTTCGACGGCAATGCCGCTGTGCTCATCAACAAGAACGAGGAGCCGATCGGCACCCGTATCTTTGGCCCGGTCGTTCGCGAACTGCGCGCCAAGAAGCACATGAAGATCATCAGCCTTGCGCCCGAGGTGCTGTAATGAGCGCTGCTAAGATCAAGAAGGGCGACAAGGTCGTCGTCCTGGCTGGCAAGGACAAGGGCCGGACCGGCGCCGTCCTTCAGGTGATGCCCAAGGAAGACCGCGTTCTGGTCGAAGGCATCAACGTGCATGCGCGTCACCGCAAGCCCGATCAGGCCAACCCCCAGGGTGGCATCGATCGCAAGCCTGCGCCGCTGCACATTTCCAACGTCGCTGTCGCCGACAAGGATGGTAAGCCGACCCGCGTCCGTTTCGAGGATCGCGACGGCAAGAAGGTCCGCGTCGCCGTCAAGTCCGGTGAGGTGCTGTAATGGCCGACAAATATATTCCGCGCTCCAAGGCGCTCTATGACGCCGAAATCGCCAAGGCGATGACCGAGAAGTTCGGTTACAAGAACGTCATGGAAGTCCCCCGCATCGAAAAAATCACGCTCAACATGGGCGTGGGCGAAGCGACGCAGGACAAGAAGAAGGTCACGTCGGCCGCCGAGGAAATGGAACTGATCGCCGGCCAGAAGCCGGTCATCACCAAGGCCCGCAAGTCGATCGCCCAGTTCAAGCTGCGCGAAGGCATGCCGATCGGTGCCAAGGTCACGCTGCGCCGCGAGCGCATGTATGAGTTCCTGGATCGCCTGGTGAACATTGCGCTGCCCCGCGTGCGCGACTTCCGTGGTCTCAATCCCAAGAGCTTCGATGGTCGTGGCAACTATGCCTTTGGCATCAAGGAGCAGATCATCTTCCCGGAGATCAACTATGACCGCATCGACAAGGTGCGCGGCATGGACATCATCGTGACCACCACGGCGAAGACGGACGATGAAGCGCGCGAATTGCTGCGCCTCTTCGGCTTCCCCTTCCCGCTCGAAGAGAAGCAGGCGGCCTGATTGCAGGTCCCGCTTCTCTCCCAACGCTTAAGCTAAGGAAGAGAACTTAAGTCATGGCGAAACTGAGTTCGATCAACAAGAACGAGCGCCGCAAGAAGCTGGTGAAGAAATATGCCGGCCGCTATGCGAAGCTCAAGGCGATCGCGAATGATACCGCGGCCGACGACAGCGATCGTCTGATCGCGCGTCTGAAGATGGCGGAGATCCCCCGCAACGGCAACCCGACCCGTATTCGGAACCGCTGTGAGCTGACGGGGCGTCCCCGCGCTTATTACCGCAAATTCCGTCTCTGCCGCGTGCAGCTGCGTGATCTGGCCAACAAGGGCCTGATCCCCGGCGTCACCAAGTCGAGCTGGTAAGGATCATTTGAGATGGCATTGACCGATCCCCTGGGTGATATGCTCACCCGCATCCGCAACGGGCAGCAGGCGAAGAAGGACAGCGTGATGTCCCCCGCTAGCAAGCTGCGCGCCCGCGTGCTCGACGTGCTGCAGCGTGAAGGCTATATCCGCGGCTATTCCGAGGAAGCGCTCGGCAAGCATGCCGGCCTGCGCATCGAGCTGAAATATTTCGAGGGCCAGCCGGCGATCAAGCATGTCGCCCGCGTGTCCAAGCCTGGCCGCCGCGTCTATTCAGGTTCCAAGGAACTGCCGATCGTGCGCAACGGCCTAGGCATCACCATTGTCTCGACGCCTCGCGGCGTTCTGTCCGACGCTGAAGCGCGTGAGCAGAATGTCGGCGGCGAAGTGCTGGCGGAGGTGTTCTGATGAGCCGCACTGGCAAAAAGCCGGTCACCGTACCTTCGGGCGTGACCGCGTCCATCGCTGATGGTCAGCTGTCGGTGAAGGGGCCCAAGGGCACCCTCGCCATTCCGCTGGCTGATGAAGTGACCTACAACGTCGAGGACGGCAAGATCGCCGTGCAGCCTGCCAATGACAGCAAGCGCGCTCGCGCTTTCTGGGGCATGCAGCGCACGCTGATCGCCAACCTGATCACCGGCGTCACCGAAGGCTACACCAAGAAGCTGCTGATCACCGGCGTCGGCTATCGTGCGAATGCCCAGGGCAAGACCCTGAAGCTGCAGCTCGGCTACAGCCATGACGTCGATTTCGCGGTGCCCGAGGGCATCGAGATCAAGACTCCGGATAACACCACGGTCGAGATCAGCGGCATCGATAAGCAGCAGGTTGGCCAGGTGGCCGCCGAAATCCGTCGTTGGCGCAAGCCCGAACCCTATAAGGGCAAGGGCATCAAGTATGACGGCGAGTTCATCTTCCGCAAGGAAGGGAAGAAGAAGTAAGATGGCAAAGCTTTCCCTCTTCGATCGGCGTCGTCGCCGCGTTCGTACCGCGCTCAAGGCGCGTTCGGGTGACAAGCCTCGTCTGAGCATCCATCGCTCGGGCCGTCACATCTACGCCCAGGTCATTGATGACGCCGCCGGCAAGACCGTCGCCGCCGCTTCGACCCTGGACAAGGATGTGCGCGCCAAGACTGGCGCCACCGCCGAAGCCGCTGCCGATGTCGGCAAGCGCGTCGCCGCTGCGGCGACCGCCGCTGGCGTCACCAAGGTCGTGTTCGACCGTGGCGGCTTCCTGTTCCATGGCCGCGTCAAGGCGCTGGCCGATGCCGCCCGCGAAGGCGGGCTGGAGTTCTGATCATGGCTGACGAAAACCAAATCCAGGCCCAGCCTGGCGCACCTGCCGCCGTCGAAGGCGGCGAGCAGCCCCAGACCGAAAATCGCGGCCCCGGCCGTGGTCGTGGCAACCGCGGGGGCGGAGATCGCAACCGTGGTGATCGTGGCGGCCGTGGTCGTCGCGATGATCGTCGCGGCAACCGTGACGAGGATCAGGGCGAAGAACTGATCGAGAAGCTGGTGCACATCAACCGCGTGTCCAAGACGGTGAAGGGTGGTAAGCGCTTCGGCTTTGCCGCTCTGGTGGTCGTCGGTGACGGCAAGGGTCGCGCCGGTTTCGGTCATGGCAAGGCGCGCGAAGTGCCCGAAGCCATCAGCAAGGCGACCGCTGCCGCGAAAAAGGCGATGGTCCGCGTGCCGTTGAAGGAAGGCCGCACCCTGCATCATGATGGTCTGGGCCATTTTGGCGCGGGCAAGGTGACGGTGCGTTCGGCCCCGGCCGGTACGGGCATCATCGCGGGCGGTCCGATGCGCGCCGTATTCGAAAGCCTCGGCGTTGCTGACGTCGTGACCAAGTCGAACGGCACGTCGAACCCCTATAACATGATCCGTGCGACCTTCGCGGCGCTGGGCGAGCAGACCAGCCCCAAGTCGGTGGCGCAGCGTCGTGGCAAGAAGGTCGCTGACCTTCTGCGTCGCGGTGGTGCCTCGGCGGACGTCGCGCAGGCCGACGCCGAAGCGATTGCGGAGTAACAGGACATGGCAACCATCAAGATCAAGCAGATCGGTTCGCCGATCCGCCGCCCCGAGAGCCAGAAGAAGATTCTGATCGGCCTGGGCCTTGGCAAGATGCACCGCGTGGTGGAGCTGGAAGACACGGCGGAAGTCCGCGGTGCGATCAAGAAGCTGCCCCATATGGTGGAAGTGGTCGAAGGCTAAGGCCTTCCATCCATGAAGATTGAAGCGGGAGAGGGGGCGACCCCTCTTTCGTTTTTTTAGCGGAAGCGCTATGGCGCGCTTCCTTCACAGGGTCCCGCGGGGATCAGCGCGATAAAAGCGAAAGCGAGTGCGAACATGAAACTCAACGAACTCAACGACAATGCCGGTGCCCGCAAGGGGCGTATGCGTGTGGGCCGCGGTATCGGCTCGGGCAAGGGCAAGACCGCAGGGCGCGGCCAGAAGGGTGCCAAGGCACGTTCGGGCGTCAGCATCAACGGTTTCGAAGGCGGCCAGATGCCGCTCCATATGCGTCTGCCAAAGCGCGGCTTCAATAATATCTTTGCCAAGGATTACGCGATCGTGAACCTGGGCGAAGTGCAGAAAGCGATCGACGCCGGCAAGCTGGACGCGGCCGCGACGCTCGATCATGCCGCGTTCAAGGCAGCGAACCTGGCCCGCGGCGGCAAGGATGGCGTTCGCCTGCTGGGCAAGGGTGAACTGACCGCGAAGGTCAGCTTCCTGGTTGCCGGTGCGTCGAAGGGTGCTGTCGAAGCCGTCGAAAAGGCGGGTGGCAAGGTCGAAGTGATCGAAGTCGTCCCGGCCGCGGAAAAGGCCAAGGCCAAGAAGGGCAGCGCCCTGGCGGCCAAGAAGGCCGCAACCAAGGCCTAAACTGACCAACGAGTCTTGCAAGCAGGACCCCGCTGCCCGATATGGGTCGGCGGGGTCATGTGTTTCGGGGTTTCCGAACGCTTCTCCTCTCCCTGTTCGTTTCGAGCGCAGTCGAGAAACGCAAGGCTGACCGCTCCGTGTCTCGACTTCGCTCGACATGAACGGAGTTGGGTGCTTAAGGGGTTAGCGATTCCGGTCGGGCGTCTGTCCGGCCCAAGAGTGATTTTGAAGGGCAGCCACCATGGCATCGAGAGCCGACCAGCTCGCATCCAATCTCAGCCTCGCGAAATTCAGCCAGGCGACCGATCTCAAGAAGCGCCTGTGGTTTACGCTTGGCGCGCTGATTGTGTTCCGTTTCTTAAGCTTCGTGCCGCTGCCGGGTGTCGATCCGACCGCGCTATCGACGCTGTATGCGCAGACCAATGGCGGCATCCTCGACATCTTCAACACCTTCTCGGGTGGTTCGTTGTCGCGCATGAGCCTCATCGCGCTCGGCGTCATGCCCTATATCACCGCGTCGATCGTGGTGCAGTTGGCCGCCTCCCTCTCGCCGCAACTCGCGGCGATCAAGAAGGAAGGTGAAAGCGGGCGCAAGAAGCTCAACCAGTATACCCGCTATGGCACTGTCGGCCTGACCGCGGTGCAGGGCTATTTCATCGCCGCTGGCCTTGAAAGCTTCGGCGCGCAGTCGGGCGTCCAGGCGGTGGTCGATCCCGGCCTGCTGTTCCGCCTCACCGCGGTCGTATCGCTGATCGGCGGCACCATGTTCCTGATGTGGCTGGGCGAGCAGATCACCTCGCGCGGCATTGGCAATGGCGTGTCGCTCATCATCATGGCCGGTATCGTCGCCCAGTTGCCGGTGACGCTCAGCAACCTGTTCAAATCGGGTCGCGAAGGCTCCATTTCGGGCCTGCTGATCATGCTGGTCATCGTCATGGCGCTCGGCCTCATCCTGCTCATTTGTTATATGGAGCGGGCGCAGCGCCGGGTGTTGATCCAGTATCCCAAGCGCCAGACGCGCCAGGGCCTGATGCAGGCGGACCGCAGCCATCTGCCCTTGAAGGTCAACACCGCCGGCGTCATTCCACCGATCTTCGCCAGTTCGCTGCTGTTGATGCCGCTCACCATCTCGCAATTTGCGGGCCAGACGGTCGCTGGCGAAAGCCGGCTGGGCGATTTCGTGCTGACGCTCAACCAGTATCTGTCGCACGGCAGCCCGGTCTACATGGCGCTTTACGGGCTCGGCATCGTCTTCTTCTGCTTCTTCTACACCGCCGTGGTGTTCAATCCGGAAGAAACGGCCGATAATCTCAAGCGCAATGGCGGCTTCATCCCCGGCATCCGTCCGGGCAAGAATACCGAACATTATCTCGATTATGTGCTGACGCGCATCACCGTCATCGGCGCGGCCTATCTGGCCTTCATCTGCTTGGTGCCGGAATTCGCGATCGCGCGTGCGGGCATCCCCTTCTACCTTGGTGGCACTAGCCTTCTGATCGTGGTCAATGTTACGGTCGATACGGTGACCCAGATTCAGAGCCATCTGCTGGCGCATCAATATGGGGATCTGATCAAGAAGGCGAAGCTCAAGGGTCGGTTGCGCTGAGGGGCGCGCCGACACTCTGACACAGCGCAACGAACAGGGGAGTATGCGCGCAATGAACATCATTCTGCTTGGCCCTCCAGGTGCGGGCAAGGGCACGCAGGCGGCGCGCCTCGTCGACAATCTCGGCATGGTGCAGCTATCGACGGGCGATATGCTGCGCGCAGCGGTGAAGGCGGGGACGCCGATCGGCCTCAAGGCCAAGGCCGTGATGGAAGCGGGCGAACTGGTGTCGGACGAGATTGTGTCGGGCATCATCGGCGAGGCGCTGGACGCCCTCTCGCCCGGAACCGGCGTCATCTTCGACGGCTATCCCCGCACCGAAGCGCAGGCGCATGCGCTCGACACCATCCTGTCGGACCGCGATCGAACGCTCGACCATGTCATCGAGCTTGAGGTGAATGAAGATGCACTGGTGGATCGCATCACCGGCCGTTTTACCTGCGCCACCTGCGGTGCGGGCTATCATGACCGTTTCAAGCAGCCCAAGGTCGATGGCGAATGCGACAAGTGCCACGGCCACGAATTCAAGCGCCGTCCTGACGACAATGAGGAAACGGTGCGCACGCGCATGGCCGAATATCGCGCCAAGACGGCGCCCATCCTGCCTGTCTATGAAGCGCGCGGCATCGTGTCCCGCGTGGACGGCATGGCGGACATGGATGACGTGACCAAGGCGATCGCCGCCATTCTGGATGGCAAGGCGCTCTAAGGCGCCGTTCCTCTGACAGGGCGGGATAGCCGCTCATGGCACCTGACCAAGAGCCGGCGCTGCATGGGCAGCGCCGGCTCTTTGCGCATCGGGAACCCGCGCGGATGATCATGATCACGTTGAGCGCTCCACCTTGGTCAGATTGTATCAAAGCGGGAAGGGCCGCGCTGCAAATCGGCCGCTTATCATGTCTGGTTAACCATCTTCGTGGCGGACTTGTTGCTGCTTGATTGCTATAGAGGCGCATGGATCGCCCGAAGCTCAACCATGGTCGCCTGACCGAACTGGACGCCTTGCGCGGCATCGGCGCGCTGTGCGTGCTGATCTTCCATTATTCGACGCGCTTCCATGAGCTTTTTCCGCAAGCGGCGCATGTCCCGTTCAGCTTTCCCGGCGGTAATTATCGCGTGCTGCTGTTCTTCACCATTTCGGGCTTTGCGATCTTCTTCACCCTCGATCGAATTGGCACGGTCGCCGACTTCATGGTCAACCGGTTCGCACGGCTTTATCCCGCCTATCTCGTGGCGATGCTGCTGACGCTGGCGGTTGAATATCTGGCCCATGCGACACAATTGCTGATCGGTCCCGTCGCCATCCTCGCCAATTTCACCATGCTCCAGGGTTTTGCCTTCTTACCGGAGGTGGATGGCGCTTATTGGACGCTGACGGTGGAGATCGCTTTCTATTTCTGCATGATCAGCATCTGGAAATTCGCCGGCACCCGTCGACTGGAACCTTTGCTGGCGGCGTGGCTGCTGCTGCGCTGGCTCTACTGGGCCTGGCCCGACATGCCCGAACGCGTCATCATGCTGCTTGTGCTACGCTACACGCCCTTCTTCGTGATCGGCATGCTCGCCTATCGCTGCTGGCGGGGGGAGCGCAGCCTCAAGCAGCAGGCGCCCTATGCCGTTCTGGCGTTGCTATCCATCGCGACGATGGAAACATGGGATGTGACTTTGGTCGGCGTCGTGCTGCTTGCGGCCTTCACCGCCCTCATCAACGGGCGGCTTCGCTTCCTGCGCATGAAGCCACTGATCTGGCTCGGCGGGATCAGCTATTCCTTCTACCTCATCCATCAGCATGTCGGCTTCGTCATCATGCTGGAAATGGCGAAAGCCGGCTACAGCCCCTGGATCGGCTTTGCTGCCGCCTTCACCGTGGCGCTGCTGCTCGGCACCGCGATCAATCGCCTGGTTGAACGGCCGGCAGGCGAAGCCATCCTCGCCTGGTGGAAGCGTCGCCGCACCGCCCGCATGCTCATACCCGGCGTGACGCCCAGCCAGACATGACAAGGGCGCGGCCATCGCTGGCCGCGCCCTTTTGCTTCGTTTGTTGCCAACCCTTATTGCGCGACGGGCGCTGCCGCCGCTGCATTGTCGGGCAAGCCGCCCAGTTGCGTCACCAGCTTGGTATAGGCGTCGAGGTAGGCCAGCACGATGACCTGGCCGATCTCCGTATTCTGATAGCCCGCACCGCCGGCCGCCGCGAAGCCGCCCCACCAACCGCCGCCTGCGCCGCCGCCAAAGCCGACATCGGTCTTGCGCGCATAGCCTTCGGTCAGCGCCTCTTCCTCGGTCGTGCGGGCGTTCACGATCGACAGGGTGACATTGGCTTCCTTCTTCTTGATGTTAAGCCCGCCCAGGATCGCGCCGCCAAAGCCGCCCATCAGGCCGCCCAGCGCGCCGCCGATGCCGCCGCCGCCGGAATTGCGGTTGGACGACACGATGTCGGGCTCCAGATAATAGTCCGCCGCCTTCACCTGGCCCTTGCCCAGATTCGATCCGGCCTGCAATTCGCCGGCGTCCGCCATGGCGCGTTCCATCGCGCGGCTCTGCATTGACCGGCCGCGGTTGACCATGCGGAAACAGCCGGACTGCTGGACGAACACCTTCAGGATGGCCTCTGGACTGCCCAGATTAAGTTCGCGCCACCACTGATTGTCCGGTTCGACGATCGCGACCGTTCCCAGCATCTTCGTGCAGTGCGGGATTTCGCGGGTTGCGCGCTCCTGCGAGCGCCGGCCGGACGACGCGCCCTTGGTCGTGCCGTCCTTGTAGGTTTTGCCCGAGGAACTCATGTTGGTCTGCGCGATGGTCGTCGCTGGCGCGGCGGTCAGAACCGCCGTGGCGGCCAGCGCGGATAGGATTTTCGACATTGCCCCAATTTTCCCCTTGATGCGGTGAAGTTCAGCCGTTTTTTCTTATGGCGCGACCCGGCAAAGGAGCGCTTCCCTTAGCATAGAGTGACCCACTTGCCTACAGATGGCGCACCGCGCGTCAGCCGTGCTGACAGGGCGGAGAATCGCTGCTATCGGGCGCCGATGACTGACCTGTCCCAGATCCGTAACTTCTCGATCATCGCGCATATCGACCATGGCAAATCGACCCTGGCCGACCGCCTTATTCAGCGCACCGGTGGCCTGACCGACCGCGAAATGAGCGCGCAGGTGCTCGACAATATGGATATCGAAAAGGAACGCGGCATCACGATCAAGGCGCAGACCGTGCGCCTCGATTATGTCGCGAAGGACGGGCAAACCTACGCGCTCAACCTCATGGACACGCCGGGCCATGTCGATTTCGCCTATGAAGTCTCGCGCAGCCTGGCCGCCTGCGAAGGCGCGCTGCTGGTGGTCGACGCCGCCCAGGGGGTGGAGGCGCAAACGCTGGCCAACGTCTATCAGTCGATCGAGCATGATCACGAAATCGTGCCCGTCATCAACAAGATCGACCTGCCGGCCGCCGAACCAGAAAAGGTGAAGGCGGAAATTGAGGAGGTGATCGGCCTCGATGCGTCCGAAGCGGTGCTGGCCAGCGCCAAGTCCGGGATCGGCATTGACGACATATTGGAAGCGATCGTCACCAAGATCCCCGCGCCCAAGGGGGACCGGGACGCATCCTTAGAAGCGATGCTGGTCGACAGCTGGTATGACCCGTATCTCGGCGTTGTCATTCTGGTGCGCGTCATGAATGGCGTCATCAAGAAGGGCCAGAATATCAAGTTCATGATCGGCGGCACCGAACATCTGATCGACCGGGTGGGTTGTTTCCGGCCCAAGATCGAGCAGCTGGCTGAGTTGGGACCGGGCGAAATCGGCTTCATCACCGCGCAGATCAAGGACATCAGTCAGACGCGCGTGGGCGACACCATCACCACGGTCAAGAACCCGGCAACCAAGCCGTTGCCGGGATTCAAGGAAGTCCAGTCCGTCGTCTTCTGCGGCCTCTTCCCGGTTGATGCCAACGACTTTGAAAAGCTGCGCGATTCTATCGGCAAGCTGCGCCTTAACGACGCCAGCTTCTCGTTCGAAATGGAAACCTCGGCAGCGCTGGGCTTCGGTTTTCGGTGCGGATTCCTGGGCCTTTTGCATCTGGAGATCATCCAGGAGCGGCTGACCCGCGAATATGATCTCGACCTCATCACCACCGCGCCATCGGTCGTCTATGACATGCATATGAAGGACGGGACGGTGCGCCATCTGCACAATCCCGCCGACATGCCCGATCCCAACCATATCGAGATGATCGAGGAGCCCTGGATCGAGGCAGTGATCTACTGCCCCGACGAATATCTGGGCAGCATCCTGAAGCTCTGCCAGGACCGGCGCGGCATCCAGAAGAACCTTACCTATGTCGGCGGGCGTGCCCAGGTAACCTATGAATTGCCGCTCAACGAAGTCGTGTTCGATTTCTACGATCGGCTGAAATCGATCAGCCGCGGCTATGCCAGCTTCGATTATCACCAGATCGGCACGCGCGAGGGCGACCTCGTCAAGATGAGCATCCTCGTCAATAATGAGCCGGTCGATGCGCTCTCCATGATCGTCCACCGCTCGGCCGCCGAAGCGCGCGGCCGGCACATGTGCGAGCGCCTAAAGGACCTCATCCCCCGCCACCTGTTCAAAATCCCGATCCAGGCGGCGATCGGCGGAAAGGTGATCGCGCGCGAAACGATCGCGGCGATGCGTAAGGACGTCACCGCCAAATGCTATGGCGGCGACATCAGCCGCAAGAAAAAGCTGCTCGATAAGCAGAAGGAGGGGAAAAAGCGGATGCGCGAATATGGCAGCGTGCAGATTCCGCAGGAAGCCTTCATTGCCGCGCTGCGGATGGGCGACGAAAGCTGACCGTGCCGGGCGATCCCTATTCGGCTCTGGCCGATCAGGTCGCCCGTATCGAACGCGCCGCCGCCTTCCTTGCCAATGGCATGTCGTTGAGTGGCTGTCCTGACGCCTCGGTGCGTCGCCGCGACGCCATGCCGGCTCGGCTCATCGGCAATGGTCTGCGCGAACTGGACCTGTTCCTGACCGACCTGATTGTCGAGGCCGACCGCCTAGATCGGCTGGGCGTGGCCGCCGGGGTGGACCCTGGCGTCCATCCGCAGCGCCGCATCTTCAGCGCCGCCGAAGCCTGGCGGCGGGCCGCGCCGCGCCTCGGCCTGTCTGTCGAAGGCCGCGCGCGCCTGCGGCAGATGCGCGCCGCGCAAAATCGCCATTGCTTTGGCGCATGGCGCGACGCGGGCAGCGGCCCGGCGCTCCAGCACGCCTGCGCCGACTACGCGCGGCTTGCCGGTGATGTGCTGGCGGCGGCGCGGAGCAAGGCGGGGTAGGGGCATTTCGGCAAACGCGACAGCGGGTGCATGGCTGTCGCGTTTACCGGAAGCCCGGCGCAAAGCCGTGCACCTGTCGCAGTCGATGTCGCGGGCCGGGTCAGCCCGCCTTCGGACAATCGCCCACGCGCCGGGCGGTCAGGTCGTGCGTGGTGCGCAGCACCGGCTTTCCGCCCTCCGTCTTGGTCATCGTCGTGCCCAGCGTCATGCTGTCGTTGGTATAATTGCCCTCCACCACCAGTTCCGACACGCCCGCGCCGGCCTTGCAACTAAGCGTCGCGATCAGCCGTCCCTTGCGCACCAGCTTGTCCTTGTAGACGCAATCCTGCCCCTCGGGTCCGGCCAGTGCATCGGCGTCCGGCGCATTATCGGCGTCGAAGGCGATGCACAGTTTCTCCTCGCCAATCTGCTTCAACGCCTCCTGATATTGGGCGGGCGTCACGGTCGGCGTATTATAGCCGGTGGTCTTGCGGGTCAGTTCCCATTCCCCGGCCTGCATGACGATGGGCGGCTCTTCGGCCTGCGGCGCCGGCGTCGGATCACTGCCGCACGCGCCGAGGGCCAGCATCGGCGCGGCCATCGCGCCCAGCATCACAAATCGCATATCCTCTCTTCCCAACCGTTATCGATCCATGGCGCAAGGCTCTACTGCCCGGCCGCAAAGTGCAAGGCCAAAGCGCGCCGGGGCCTGTCATCGCCGTCGTGGGGCGCCGCGCGTGGGCACATGGAAATCGGCCGGCTTTCCCTCGATCCAGCGTAGGAAGGTGGCGATCGCTGGGGCCGCGCGTAAGTCGGCGGGGCCGGCAAAGTCGCGCGCCAGCTGCGCGTTGGTAAAGGTTGCATGGATGGTGCGATGACAAAGGGGATGCACCGCCACCGTCTCCCGCCCGCCCCGGCTCTTGGGAACCGGATGATGCCACTCGATCCGCGCACCCAGCGGCCGGTCGCAGAGCCAGCAGGGCAAACCCCTATTCACCCTCGCCAATATCATCATCGTCGACAAGCGCCTTGACCAGATAGCCACGCTGAAGCCGACCCAGACGGTTGAGCGGAAGAGAATATAATTCGGTGAGGAAACGGAAATCCCAGTCCGTCAGGCTGTCGGACCCATATTCAGCCTGGAAGAGGTTGATGATCGATCGAACAGAAGACGGCGAATTTCGGCGGATTTCGGCGAGGCCAACGAACGCGGCGTAGTCTGCGGCGGCGTTCAACGTGATGCCCTCGGCCCTGTTCACGTCGATGATGACGGTGGCAGCACTTATGAGCCGGATCGCCTGACTGCGGATAAGGCTCGGCGCATAGGAGCCACCCGTTGGCACGCCATCGGGCAATATGGATGCCCCTGCCTCGCCATTGCCACCGGTGATGGGAGAGGGGGTCGATGACAGGGCGTCGCCGTCGCCCGATCCGTAGGCAATCGTATACCACCAGCGAATAGGCGCATCGCCTTCGAGCAATTCGCGGCGTTCTGGACCTTGGATATCCGTCATGCTGCCGGGCTGCCGTTCATTGACAAGGGCGGCGAGTTCTTGTCCGTCGCTTACGAATGCGACCAAAAGGTTGGTTTCGCATTTTCGCGCCGCGATTGGAGCGCCGACCCTCTGGACCGTCGACGTCATGCGCGCCGCAACAATGTCCGCGATATCGGCCGAAACACCTTTGATCTTGAGGCAAATGCCCGACGACCACCGCGCGGCCGGCCTGTCTCCCTGGACGACGCCCAGGCGCCGGACAAAGTCGGTCGCCCGTGCGCGCGCTTCCTCTTTCGTCAGTCGCTGACCGTTCACCACGATCGTGTCCGGCTCGGCAGCGTTCGCAAGCCTGCAACAGATGCTCAGGCCGAGTGACAGTAAAAGGATCAGCCGGACAATCACTTATTCTCTTCACATTTCGGGCCGATCCACTTGCCCTCGGAACGCGCTGTCATTGCCATGGTCTGGCCTTCGGGGCCGCCCTCCATCTTCATGTCCATGTCCATCGCATAGCTGTCGGGCGCGTAGCTGCCCGACATGGCGGCGTTCATGGTGCCGCCCTCCGCCTTGCAGGAGACGCGGCCCTTCACCTTGCCGCCCGTGGCAGAAAAATCGGCGAAGCGGCAATTCTTGTCGTCCTGCCCCGAGAACATCTCCGCACCGGGATTGGCGGCTTCTTCGGGGGTCACGCAATAGGTGAGGGATGTCTGGCTCATCATCCGCTTCATCTGCTCTTCCATCGTTGCCGGCGCACCGGGCATGCCGGACAGGTCGATGTCCTGGATGGTAAAGCGCCCCTGCCACTGGCCGGGTTTCAACTGCACCTTGTCCACGGCTTCTTTCACCTGCGCCTTGCTCATGGCGTCGGTCGCGGCAATGTCACCGGCCTTTTCGCCTGGCTGGTCCCCGCACGCCGCTAGCGTCATGGTCAAGCCCAGCATCGTCAAAAACGCTCCGCGCATCGTCCGATCTCCCTGTTGCACCCCTTATGTTCCGGTACCATATCAAGGCGCGATGACAATTCAAATCCGCACCGACCTGTCCGAGCCGGAAACCGGCCAGAGCTTCGTCCCGCATCGTCCGGCGCGCCCGGAAAAGAGCGAGGGCGGGCGGCCGTTCACGCTGGTAAGCGACTATGAACCCTCCGGCGACCAACCGACCGCGATCGCCGAACTGGTGGCGGCGGCCAGGCAAGGCGAAAAGGACCAGGTGCTGCTCGGCGTCACCGGCTCGGGCAAGACCTTCACCATGGCCAAGACGATCGAGGCGTTGCAGCGCCCCGCGCTCATCCTTGCGCCCAACAAGATTTTGGCGGCCCAGCTCTATGGCGAGTTCAAGAGCTTCTTTCCCGACAATGCGGTCGAATATTTCGTCAGCTATTATGATTATTACCAGCCCGAAGCCTATGTGCCGCGGTCCGACACCTATATCGAGAAGGAGTCGAGCGTAAACGAGAGCATCGACCGGATGCGCCATTCGGCCACCCGCGCGCTGCTGGAACGCGACGACGTCATCATCGTGGCGTCGGTGTCCTGCCTTTATGGCATCGGATCGGTCGAAACCTATTCGGCCATGACCTTTTCGATGAAGAAGGGCGGGGTGGAGGATCAGCGCGAGATCATCCGCAAGCTCGTCGCGCTCCAATATAAGCGCAACGATGCAGGCTTTGCCCGCGGCAACTTTCGCGTGAAGGGCGACAATCTGGAAGTCTTCCCCTCACACTATGAGGACACGGCCTGGCGCGTCAGCTTCTTCGGCAACGAGATTGAGGATATCGTCGAATTCGATCCGCTCACTGGCAAGAAGATCGCCAGCCTCGATTATGTGAAAGTGTTCCCCAACAGTCACCATGTCACCCCCGGCCCGACGCTGAAGCAGGCCATGGAAGCGATCCGGTTCGAATTGGCCGAGCGCCTCAAGGAACTGGTGGCTGAGGGCAAGCTGCTGGAAGCGCAGCGCCTTGAACAGCGCACCAATTTCGATCTGGAAATGATCGCGGCGACAGGAAGCTGCGCGGGGATCGAGAATTATTCCCGCTTCCTGACTGGCCGCCTGCCTGGCGAACCGCCGCCGACTTTGTTCGAATATCTGCCCGAAAATGCCGTGCTGTTCGTGGATGAAAGCCATCAGACCGTGCCGCAGATCGGCGCGATGGCGCGGGGCGACCACCGGCGCAAGATCACGCTCGCCGAATATGGCTTTCGCCTGCCTAGCTGCATCGACAACCGCCCGCTGCGCTTCAACGAATGGGACGCGATGCGGCCGCAGACGGTCAGCGTGTCCGCCACCCCCGGCCCATGGGAGATGGAGCAGACCGGCGGCGTGTTTTCCGAACAGGTGATTCGCCCCACCGGCCTCATCGACCCGCCGGTCGAGATCAAGCCGGTCGAGGATCAGGTCGACGACCTCATCAATGAATGCCGCAAGGTCGCGGCGCAGGGCTATCGCACGCTCGTGACCACTCTCACCAAGCGGATGGCCGAGGACTTGACCGAGTTCATGCATGAAGCCGGGATCAAGGTTCGCTACATGCACAGCGACGTCGAGACGCTGGAGCGCATTGAACTGATCCGCGATCTGAGGCTGGGCGTCTACGACGTTCTCATCGGCATCAACCTGCTGCGCGAGGGGCTGGACATCCCTGAATGTGGGTTGGTCGCAATCCTCGACGCGGACAAGGAGGGTTTCCTGCGCTCCGAAACCTCGCTCATTCAGACGATTGGCCGCGCGGCGCGCAATGTGGAGGGCCGCGTGATCCTCTATGCCGACCGCATTACCGGGTCGATGGAACGCGCGCTCAACGAAACGTCGCGACGGCGCGAGAAGCAGCAGGCCTATAATCTGGAGCATGGCATCACGCCGACCACGATCAAGCGGCAGATCGGGGACATCATCGCCCATGTGGCATCCAAGGATCAGGTCACGGTCGACACTGGGCTGGACGATCGCCCGCATATGGTCGGCCACAATCTGCGCGCCTATATCGAGGACCTGGAAAAGAAAATGCGCGCCGCCGCCGCCGATCTGGAGTTCGAGGAAGCCGGCCGCATTCGCGACGAAATCCGCAAGCTGGAAGCGGAGGAACTTGGCCTGCCCGCAGACGAGCAGGTTGCCGCCCCACGTGGCCGCGCGACGGAGGGCAAACCGGGGACGCGGAAGCTGCGATATGGGAAGACACAGCGGAAATTCGGGCGGTAGGGCTGTGTGGAAAATCCCAGAGTTTCTTCCTGGGGATAGCGAAGTCGATTCAAATCGATGTCACGAGTTGGCAAAAGTTGGATCGAAAGGATGTCCCGATGGTCAAACCCGCCAAACTCTTGCAACGACTGCTCCAAGGCAGCCGCAACATCAGCTTTCGCGATTTCCAAAGGCTACTCGAAGCCTTCGGCTTTCGCCTTACCCGCGTCAGCGGCAGTCATCATGTCTACGGCCGCGCCGGCATCGACCGTCCTTTGATTATCCAACCCAATGGCAAGGATGCCAATACCTATCAGGTCGAGCAATTCCTTGATATGATCGAAGCACAAGGACTCAGCATGGACGAATGATGGACCATCAGTATCACATCAATGTCTTCTGGTCGAAGGAGGACAAGGTCTGGATTGCAGATGTGCCTGACCTCAAACCGTGCTCCGCGCATGGCGACACGCCAGGTGAAGCCATTGCGGAGGTCCAAGTAGCGATCGGGCTATGGCTCGATTTCGCGCGCGAGCACGGTCATCCCATTCCGGAAGCCCGCTACCGCCCTGCCATCTACGCCGCTTAATCCGTTATCAGTAAGTCCGGCTTGTCACCTTCGCGGTACCGTCCGGCGTGATTTCGATCAGATGCGCGCTGTCATTGTCGCATTGCGCTTTCCAGCCTTTGACGCCCGGTCGAATCTCCGTCCGCTCCGATCCCGTGACGGCGGGGCACGCGACGCCCGAATCACGGATCGCCTTCTCGAAGACACCATTGCGCTGCTCGGGCGTCAGCTGGGCGACCTGCGCCGCAGCGCCGCTTTCAGCGATGGCCTGATTGCCCCCGGTCACGGCCTGATCCCTGGCGGGCTCCCCGCAACCGGCAAGCGTTGCGATCATGGGCACCATCGCCCATCCCAGCATCCGTGTCATCATTTGCACCACTCCTGGTCGCGTTCTTTCAAGGCAAAAGCAGGTTTCGTTCGACAGTTCCAAATCAGTTAGCCGCATTCGTCCGTGGCGCCAGCCGGCTGCTTTCCAGCAGAGGCAATCCGCTCTCGGTTGGGACGTAAATGATGCTCGCGTCTTTAGCGTCGATGGCCTGAATCTGAAGATAGCGCAAATAGCCGTCCGGACCGCCCAGACTATCCTGCAAGATTCGGTTGGCACGTGCCGCGCCTTCTGCGCGCACGACTTCTGCATCAGCGAGCATCTTCGCACTTTCCAGCCGCGCCCGCGCTTCGAGCACCGCGATCTGGCGGGAGGATTGCGCTTCGGCCAGGGCGGCGCGGCCCGACAGTTCCTTGCTGTAGACATTATAGGCCGGACAGCCCCATAGAACGCCGGATAGCGTGACCATGAAGAGGATGGCGATGCCCAGCATGCCCGTTCCGGTCAATCTTATCATTGCATGCTCTCCCTTCAGCCTGCAAAACCGTCGGTCGCGCGGATCAGTGCGTCCAATATGCCCGGTTCATTATAGGCATGGCCCGCGCCCTCAATCAGTTCGAAGCGCGCCTGCGGCCACGCCTTGTGCAAAGCCCAGGCGGTTTCGGCGGGGCAGGCCATGTCGTAGCGGCCATGGATGATGACGCCGGGAATGTCGGCCAGTATAGCGGCATTGGCGATCAATTGACCATCGTCCAGCCAGCCGCGATGCGTGAAATAATGATTTTCGATCCGTGCGAAGGCGAGCGCGAAATCATCCGCGTCATGCACCGCCGACAGCGCCGGGTCGGGTAGCAGGCGCACGGTCTCGCCCTCCCACACGCTCCAGGCCCGCGCCGCAGCGATCCGTGCGGCAGGATCGTCGCCGGTCAGCAGTTGTCGATAGGCCGCAACCAGATCGCCGCGTTCTGTTTCAGGGACGGGGGCGACGAACCTTTCCCATTTGTCGGGATAGATGCGGCTCGCGCCTTCCTGATAATACCAGTCTATTTCCGATTGGCGGATCATGAAGATGCCGCGCAGCACCAGTTCGCTCACCTGCGCGCGATGCGCCTGCGCATAGGCAAGCGCCAGCGTCGATCCCCAACTGCCGCCAAACACCAGCCATTGGTCGACGCCCATCATGGCCCGCAGCCGTTCGATATCGGCGACCAGATGCCAGGTCGTGTTTGCGTCCAGCGATGCATGCGGTGTGGACTGCCCACATCCGCGCTGGTCGAACAGGAGCAGATCGTAGCGGGCGGGATCGAACAGCCGCCGATGATCGGAGCTGAAGCCGCCGCCCGGCCCGCCGTGTAAAAAGACGGCAGGCTTCTCGCCCGGGGTGCCGCACCGTTCCCAGAAGATGCGATGCCCGTCGCCAACGTCGAGGTGGCCGGAGGCAAAGGGTTCGATGGGTGGATAGAGACTGCGCATGCGGACCTTGTAACAGGCGATGCGATTTGAACCAGAGGCGTTGGCCGCCGCTTATTTCTTCTTGCCGAAATCCACCGTGACGACGTTCGATCCATCCTCGTTCGTCACCTGCGGCCCGTCATTTTCCGCTTCGTCATGCGGTTCGGGGACTTCATCCGACTGCACCTGAAATTGGAGCGCGAAATTGACGGCCGGATCGACGAAGGCCGTGATCGCGCTGAAAGGGATGACCAGATGCGCCGCGACCTGGTTGAAGGTCAGGCTCACCTCGAAATGCTGATCGCTGACCTTCAAGTCCCAGAATTTATTCTGGAGTACGATCGTCATTTCGTCAGGGAAGCGTTCGACCAGATGCTTGGGAATGTCGACGCCCGGAGCCTGTGTCTTGAAGGTGATGTAAAAATGATGCGTCCCAGGCAGCCCGCCCGTCTGCTGCACTTCGTCCAGCACGCGGCCGACGACCGCGCGCAGCGCCTCCTGCACGATTTCGTCATAGGGAATCAGGCTGTCGGGCAGGTCATCGCTCATGGCGCAATGTCCTAACGGCCCTAAGCATGGGGTCAAGCCCGCTCCAGCTTGCGCGCGCACATTGCATGCTGCGTCCCACACGCTATAGGGCGGCCATGCGCACGGCCGAAATTCACCGCAACACTGCGGAAACGCAGATCGATGTGACCGTCAACCTGGATGGCACCGGGCTTTACACCGTGTCGACCGGCATCGGCTTTTTCGACCATATGCTCGAACAGCTTTCGCGCCATTCGCTGATCGACATGACCGTCAAGACGGTCGGCGACCTGCATGTCGATCAGCACCACACCACAGAGGACACCGCGATCGCCATTGGCGAAGCCGTGGCAAAGGCGCTGGGCGACAAGCGCGGGATCAGCCGCTACGGCAGCGTCTATTCGCCGATGGACGAGACGCTGAGCCGCGTTGCGCTCGACATTTCCGGCCGTCCATGGCTGGTGTGCAAGCTGCCCTTCACCGTCACGAAGGTGGGCGAATGGGACACCGAAATGGTGGAGCATTTCTTCCACAGCTTCGCCCAGGCGGCCGGCATCACGCTGCATATCGAACTGCTTTACGGCAGCAACAATCATCATATCGTTGAAAGCGCGTTCAAGGGGCTGGCACGGGCGTTGCGTCAGGCGGTGGAGGTCGATCCGCGCAAGGCCGACGCCATCCCGTCGACCAAGGGCATGTTGTAAGCCGATGACCATCGCCCTCATCGACTATGGCGCGGGCAATCTTCATTCGGTGCATAATGCGCTGAAAAAAGCGGGCGCGCAGGACGTCGCTATCACTGCCGATCCGGAGGTGGTGGCGCGGGCCGACCGTATTGTGCTGCCGGGCGTCGGCGCGTTCCGGGCCTGTCGCGACGCGCTGGTCGCGATTCCCGGCATGGTCGAGGCGATGGGCGAGGCCGTGAATCAGCGGGGCACGCCTTTCCTAGGCGTGTGCGTGGGCATGCAACTGCTCGCCGACGCGGGCGAGGAATTTGGTCGCCATGAAGGGCTGGGCTGGATTCCGGGCACGGTGCGGCGGATCGAACCGGCCGACGCCGAAGCCAAGGTGCCGCATATGGGATGGAACGATGTGGCGCTGACGGGCGCGCCCGGTCTGCTCCAGCCGGGGGAAGCCTATTTCCTGCACAGCTATCATTTCGAGGCGGCCGATCCCGCTCATGTCGCTGCTAGGACCGATCATGGCGGCCCGCTGATCGCTGCGGTCGCGCGCGACACGATCATCGGTTGTCAGTTTCACCCGGAAAAAAGCCAGGCTTATGGCTTGTCCTTCCTGTCCCGCTTTCTCGACTGGCGGCCCTGACGGCCGCTGCGCGTAAAGGTTTCGCTCATGTCCCTGATCGTCTTTCCAGCCATTGATTTAAAAGGTGGCCAGGTCGTCCGTCTGGCCGAAGGCGACATGGATCGCGCCACCATTTATGGCGACGATCCTGCCGCGCAGGCGCACATATTTGCTCAGGCAGGCGCGCAGCATCTCCATGTGGTGGACCTAGACGGCAGCTTTGCTGGCGAAGCCGTCAACGCCGCTGCGGTGGAAGCCATCATCGATGCCTTTCCGGGGCATGTGCAGTTGGGCGGCGGCATCAGGAATCGTGCTGCGGTGGAACGCTGGTTCGACCTTGGCGTGTCGCGCATCGTGATCGGGACTGCGGCGCTCAAGGACCCCGCCTTTGTCAAGGCGGCGGCCCGCGACTTTCCGGGCGGCATCGTCGTCGCAGTGGATGCGCGCGATGGGTTCGTCGCCACCGACGGCTGGGCGGAAAAGAGCGACATGCCGGTCGTCGATCTGGCGCGCCGGTTTGAAGATGCGGGTGTTGCCAGCCTGCTTTTCACCGATGTCGGCCGTGACGGCCTGCTCAAGGGGTGCAACATTGACGCCACTGTCGATCTTGCGCGCGCCACCGATATTCCCGTGATCGCCAGCGGCGGCGTGGCGGGCATTGCCGACATTCGCATTCTTAGCCTTCACGCCGATGAAGGGATCGAAGGCGTCATTACGGGCCGGGCGCTCTACGACGGCCGCCTTGATCTCAAGACGGCCATGGCGGTCGCGCAGGCGGCGGCATGACCGTCCGCACCCGCGTCATTCCCTGCCTCGACGTCGCCAATGGCCGCGTGGTCAAGGGCGTCAATTTTGTTGACCTCAAGGATGCCGGCGACCCGGTGGAGCAGGCGCGGCTCTATGACGCGGCCGGCGCGGATGAACTCTGCTTCCTTGACATTACCGCCACGCATGAGGCGCGCGGCACGATATTGGACGTGGTGCGGCGCACGGCGGAGGTGTGCTTCATGCCGGTCACGGTCGGCGGCGGCGTGCGCAGCGCGGATGACGCGCGCGCGCTGCTTCTGGCGGGTGCGGACAAGGTCGCGGTCAACAGCGCCGCGGTCGTCCGTCCCGAACTGGTCGCCGACATCGCCGATCGCTTCGGAAGCCAGTGTATCGTCGGCTCCGTGGACGCGCGCGAGGTTGGGGAGGGGCGCTGGGAAATCTTCACCCATGGCGGGCGCCAGCCCACTGGCATCGACGCGCTGGAGCATGCGCTGCGCCTCGCGGAACTGGGCGCGGGCGAATTGCTGGTCACTTCGATGGATGGGGACGGGACGCGGCAGGGCTATGATCTGGCGCTCACCCGCACCATTGCCGACGCGGTATCCGTGCCCGTGATCGCCAGCGGCGGCGTCGGCACGCTCGATCACCTTGTCGACGGCGTGATCAAGGGGCATGCCAGCGCCGTTCTGGCCGCTTCGATCTTCCATTTTGGTCAGCATAGCGTGGGCGACGCGCATCGCGCGCTGGCGGCCGCAGGGGTGCCGGTCCGCGCCGCCTGATTAACGGGTGGATCATAACGATACATTCCCGCCGCCGTTATCGTGGTTAATCCATTGGAAAGATGCGTGCGCGTCCCGTATTTCCTGCCCTCGAACTATTCCATTCTTTGGCAGCAGGGGTGTGACATGAAATACGGGAAGATGCTTTTGATGGTTGGGGTCGCTGGTTTGATGGGCGCGGCCGTGCCCGCGCCGGCGCAGGCGACCTGGGGATGCTGGTTCGGCAAGTGCGGCGGTGGTTCGTCCTCGTCGGGCGGCGGCTCGTCCACTGGCGGTTCGTCGGGCGGCACGCCGACGCCGGTGCCCGAGCCCGAGCAAATGGCGCTGTTCGCGATGGGCGCGGCCGTTCTGTGTGGCCGCGCGGTTGTCGCGCGCCGCAAGAATCGCCGGAAGTAAAATTCATTTGACGGGTCGCGCGCGCGGCGCTTGATGCGCCCCATGCGCGCGACTCTTCATCATCTCGAACAGACCATCCGCCAGCGGCGCACGGCCGACCCGACGGCGTCCTATGTCGCAAAGCTGGCGGCCAAAGGCCGCGCGAAGATTGCGCAGAAGGTCGGCGAGGAAGCGGTGGAAACGGTGATCGCGGCCATGGCCGATGATCGCGCCGGCGCCGTGGGCGAAAGCGCGGACCTGCTTTTCCATCTGCTGATGCTGCTGGCTGATCTTGATATCCCGCTGGATAGCGTCCTTGACGAGTTGGATCGTCGCGAAGGTGTGTCGGGAATCGTGGAAAAGGCGGCCCGACCGTCCGACTGAACGGATAAAATTGCCTCACCCCGCGTTTAATCGGCGATTTCACCGCAGGGATGGGGGTCTATCATGGTTCGTTCGGTCATCGGGGGGCTGCTTGGCGGTCTCGCCATGTATATTATCGGCTTCATCTTCTGGGGCACGCCGCTCAGCGCACTCGCGTTCAGCCGCGCGGGCGATCAGGAAAGCGCCAATCTTCAGGCTGCGCTCGCCCAGGGGCTGAACGCCACCGGCACCGGCGTCTATGTCATCCCGGATCCGGCCACCGCGCAGGGCACCATCCTCTATGGTCGCGGCCCCATCGCCCAGGTCTTCTATAACAGCAGCGGATTTCCGGTCACTGATGGCGCGTCCCTGATCGGCGGGCTGATCCTCGCGCTGGCGGTCGGTATCCTGATCGCGCTCGCGCTGCGTTTCGCTCTGGCCGATTTCGGCAGCCGCATGCGCGTGACCATCCTGTTTTCGATTGCGGCCGTGCTCTGGCTGCATATCGGTCAGCCGGTCTTCAACCATGCGCCCTGGGGCTATTTCCTCTATCTTGCGTTCAGCGATTTCGTCGCGCTCGCCGCTGCGGGCCTGATCGCGGCTAAAATCATGGAATCCAGGGTGGCTGCAACTGCGTCCACCACCCACTGATCCGTTAGTCTCCGATTTCCTGCGCCATGCGGATCATGCAGTCCGCATGGCGCCGCGCAACCAGCATGCGATCCGCGCCATAGCCGCCACCCATGGTGCTGGCGACCGGAATAGTGCGCTTGCGGGCCTGTCGCAGGACAAAACGGTCCCGCGCGTCAAGGCCGGCGTCGGTCAGCTTCAACCTGCCCAGCCGATCCTCGCCATGGGGGTCGACTCCAGCTTGATACAGGATGAGGTCGGGCGCGAAGTCGTCCAGCACGCGCGGCAGGGCATCAGTCAGGACCGCCATATAACCATGGTCATCGATGCCATCCTCCAGCCCGATGTCCAGGCTGGATCGCGCCTTGCGCACGGGAAAGTTGCGCTCGGCATGAATGGATAGCGTAAAGACGTCGGTGCGCCCCGCCATCAGCGCCGCCGTGCCGTCTCCTTGATGCACGTCCAAATCCAGGATCAGGACATGTTTCGCGTCACCTTCCGCGATCAGCCGGGTGGCCGCGATCGCCAGGTCGTTGAACACGCAATATCCAGCGCCTGTGTCGTGCAGCGCATGGTGGCTGCCGCCCGCTGCATTGGCTGCATAGCCATAGATTTTCGCCAGCCGCGCGGCGGCCCACGTGCCGCCCGGCGATAGCAGCGACCGCGCCGCCACGCGATCGGTGATCGGAAATCCAATCCTGCGCATCTTTTCGGGCGGGACGCTCAGGCTTATCACCTCGTCCACATAAGCGGGGTCATGCACGGCCTCGATCCATTCGCGCGGCATCACCTCGGGCGTATGAACCGTCATCGCCGTTCCGCTCTCTGTCAGGGCATCCATCACCAGCCCATATTTGTCGAAACGATAGGCGCTGCCGGGTGTTGCAGGGGAGACATAGGCAGGATGGTGAACAACGTGCAGCATGATCTTTTCCACTATCGCGATTTGAACCTAGAGAGCTTTGCGCTATCTGGTCCAGCATGAACCGCCCCTCCATGACCCGTTTTCCCGTCGCGGCGATGATCGGCCTTGCCGCTTCATCGCTTGCCGCTCAACCTGCCCTGGCGCAGACGCCGCCGCCCGCCGTTGCGCCAACCCTGCCTGGATCGGGCATGGTGCAGCCCATTCCTGCAATTCGTCCGCCCGTCCCTATTCCGCCGCTGTCCGCCGCGCAGGAGGCGTGGGCCAATGACTGGCTCAAGACCGGCGCGGCGCAGGGGCTGATGGCCCGCCAGAAGCGCAGCGGCCCGCTCCATGGCGAAGCGCTCGTGAATGCCATGCTCGACCGCGCCCGCGCGCTCAGCACCGGGCGCGTCGACACGGCCGACTTCCTCGACATCTGGGCGCTGCGCCCGGAAAAATTCGATCCGCGCCCCGGCTTGGCCAAGGCCGTTTCCGACGATGATCTGGACCGCTGGGCCAACCGGCTGACCCCGCCCTGGGCGGGGTATGAGACATTGCGGCAGGGGCTCGCCCGCTACGAGGCAATTCGGGACCAGGGTGGTTGGCAGTCGCTGTCCGCCTCTTCGTCGTCCGACGCTATTCGCAAACGCATTGCGATGGAGGACCCCAGCGTCTCGCCGGACGAAAAACTGGCCGACATTATCCAACGGGCGCAACGCCGCTATGGCCTCAACCCCACCGGCAATCTGGATGCCCGAACGCTTGCCGCGCTCAACGTCGGCGTTGATGATCGTATCGCCGCGATCATGGCCAATATGGAACGGTGGCGCTGGATGCCGCGCAGCTTGCCCGTCAATCGGGTACAGGTGAACATCGCCGCTGCCGTGCTGACCCTGTTCGAAGGGGATCAGCCGGTTACCTCCATGCGTGCCGTTACTGGCAGCCCGGATAACCAGACGCCGATGCTGTCGTCCAGCATCCATTCAATTGTCGTCAATCCGCCCTGGAATGTGCCGATGTCGATCGC
The DNA here is from genome assembly GCF_002431195.1 of Sphingobium sp. UBA5915. Lineage (NCBI taxonomy): Bacteria > Pseudomonadati > Pseudomonadota > Alphaproteobacteria > Sphingomonadales > Sphingobiaceae > Sphingobium > Sphingobium sp. UBA5915. The sequence goes on from NZ_DJDV01000090.1 coordinate 56,445, forward strand.
CAGGCGTGAACTTTTCCCTAAAGGACGGGCGACGCTGATCCGGCAGGGTTACAAGATCGTCAAGACGCCCGAAGGGGGCGAGCGCATCGTGCAGCCGGCAGGTCCCAACAGCGCGCTGGGCCGTTTGAAGTTCGACTTTAACAACCCGTTCGCCGTTTACCTGCACGACACGCCCGCGCGCGGGAAATTTTCGAGCTATGATCGCCTGGCAAGCCACGGCTGCATCCGCCTGGAAAAGCCGGTGGCGCTGGCCGAGCAGATGGTCGCCGCCTCCCCCGACCTCAACGGCCAGATTCAGAACCTGATCGACGAAGGCAAGACGCAGCGGGTGTCGCTGCCTCAAGATGTCGCGGTCTACCTCCTCTACTGGACGGCCTTCGCCAATGGTGATGGCGTCGTGTCCTTCCGCAACGACCCCTATGGCTGGGACAAACTGCTGGCGCAAAAGATTGAGGCATCGAGCAGCCGCGCCGATCCCACCGCCGCTCCCGCTCCCGCCTCCATCGCATCAAAGGACTGATTCCATGCGTAAATTCGCCCTGATCGCGCTGTCTGGCGCCCTTGCTCTGGCCGCTTGCGGCAAGAAGGAAGAAGATGCCCCGGCGCCGGTCAACAATCTGGTCGAACCGCCAGTCGAAAATGTGATTGTCGAGGAACCGGACGTACCGATGCCCGAGCCGAAGAACGAGGTCGAGGCCGCCCCTGTTGCGCCGCCGCCGTCAATCTCACAGGAGCAACAGATTCTCGATGACGCGGAGGCGACCGGCATGACGTCGCGCCTTCCGCGTGACGGCGAAGCGGTGCAGCCTGCCGACGAAGCGAGCAACAGCAGCGAGTGACCGGCCAGAGCCCGGGTTCAATCGGCGCGCGTCTTTTGCTATAAGAGCGGCCATGGATCGCCGCAATTTTACGAAGTTCGCTTTGAGCGGGCTCGCTTTTTCGTTTCTGTCGGACAGCATGGGCCGTGCCGCGCCGCCCGTCATGCCTCAACCCGCTGCGCCGTCTCCGGTTCCTCCTGTCGCGGCTGCGCCTGCCAGGCCGACGCCGCGCTATGCTGCGCTGCTGGATCGCGCGCGCGCCGCGCTGGACCAGCATGGATCGGCCTTCCCTCTGCGTGACCGTGTCGGCATCGTCGATTTCGACGCCCCATCGAAGGACATGCGGATGCATATCGTCGACCTGGTGAGCGGGCAGGCAAATAGTTATCTCGTGTCGCACGGGCGGGGATCGGACCCTGGCCATTCCGGCTGGCTGCATAGCTTCTCCAACGAATTCAATTCCCTCGCCAGTTGCCGGGGGGCGTTCCGCACGGAGGCGGAATATGTCGGCCAGCATGGGCGGTCGATGCGTCTTGCCGGGCTTGATCCCCAGAACAACAATGCCGAAGCGCGCGCCATCGTCGTTCATGGCGCGGATTATGTGACGGAAGATCATGTGGCGACCTGGGGCAAATGCGGCCGCAGCGAAGGCTGCTTTGCCGTCGCGCCGCATTTGGTGCCACAGGTGCTGGGACTGCTGGGGCAGGGCCGACTGCTGTATTCGGGCAAGCTTGGCGCAGCCTGATCCGACAACATCGTAAGGCGCTCATTCGCTGTCTGGCGTTGGTGATACACCGCTGATAGTCTGCCGGTATGAACGGGGGAATCGAGGCGACAGGTGACGCGGTCACCGGGGCGATGCTGGCGCGGGCTGTCGAGCCCGCCCATGGGGAGGCGCACCAGGCCGGCCATGGCGATTGTCTGAACTGCGGCGCGCCGCTTGGCGGGCCTTACTGTGCGCAATGCGGCCAGGCGGCGCATATGCATCGCAGCTTCGCCGCGATCGGGCATGACCTTGTGCATGGCGTGCTGCATCTGGAAGGCAAGATATTCACGACGCTGCCCGAACTCGCGCTGCGGCCAGGCAAGCTGACCCGGCGTTATGTGCATGGGGAGCGGGCGAAGTTCGTGTCGCCTTTCGCGCTGTTTTTGTTCAGTGCCTTCCTGATGTATGCGGTCTTTTCGCTGACCAGCCATCACGGGCCGGAAGGCGAAGGCAAGGGCGTGCAGATGAATGCAGCCGCCCGGGCCGAACTCACCCAGGAACAGGCAAAGGCTGACGCCCGCATTCGCGCGCTGGAGGCAGACCTGGCCAAGCCTGATCTGTCGAGCGAACGGCGCAAGGCACTGGCCAGCACATTGGAGGATGCGCGGGAGGACCGGGAAGGATTGACGCTGGCCGGCAATATCGCCAACTCCCTGACCTCCGACGGCGTCAATGGCGGCGTCGCGAAGACAGTGGGAAAAACCATCAACGCCGCCGCCAAAAATCCCGAACTCGCTTACTACAAGCTAAAGGCCAACGCCTATAAATTTTCCTGGGCGCTGATCCTGATCTCGCTGCCGTTCATGTGGCTGCTCTTTCCCTTCAGCCGCCGCTATAAAATATATGATCACGCCATTTACGTGACCTATTCCATTGCTTTTATGTCGCTGCTGTTCTCCTTGTCGATGATATTGACGGCGCTGCATGTGACCAGCGGAATTGTGACGACCGGGCTGCTGCTGTTCGCGGCGTGGCATATGTACCGGCAATTCAAGGATGCCTACCATTTGTCGCGGACAAGCACGCTTCTGCGTTTGCCGCTGCTCTATGGTTTTGCCTGCATATCGTTATCGCTCTTCTTCACCTTCGTTGCGATGATGGGATGACGGGGCGCGCGTCCCCGTTATAGGACGCGGCATGTTCAGTTCACCCATCTGGCTGCCGGCTACCTTGGTCGCAGGCGCGCTTCAGGCGTGGCGCACGGCGGTTCAGCGCCGGGTGAGCGAAAGCCTCTCCCTGAACGGGGCGGGCCTTGTCCGCTATCTTTACGGCATGCCCTTCACGACGGCGCTGCTGGCACTGTATCTGGTCGTCTTTCCGACCCCTTGGCCGCGGCTGAATGCGGATTTTCTGCTGTTCTGCGGCGCTGGTGGCCTGGCGCAGATCATCGCGACCAATTTGCTGATCAGTGCGTTCCGGTATCGCAATTTCGTGGTTGGCACAGCCTATTCCAAAACGGAAGCCGCCCAAGGCGCTGTTTTGTCTTTCTTTCTTCTGGGGGAAACGCTGCCCCCGCTTAGTTGGGCGGGGATCGGTTGCGGGGTCGCGGGCGTCATGCTGCTGTCGACCGGCGGTCGCAAATTGGGCCTATGGGATTTTGTGCGCGCCTTAGGTCAGCCAGCCGCAGTCACGGGCATCGCCTCCGGCTTTTTCTTTGCGCTCACGGCGATCGGCATCCGCCGCGCGACGCAGGGTGTGGACACCGACACTCCGGTATTTGCCGCCTTGATCGTGTTGGCGGTCACGGTCCCGTTGCAGACTATGATGCAGGGCGGCTGGCTATTGTGGCGGGAGCCGGCCGAAATGCGCAGGGTCTTGAGCAGCTGGCGCGTGTCCGGCCAGGTCGGCCTTCTGTCGGCCTTGGGTTCGGCCTGCTGGTTTACCGGCTTTGCCACCGCTCCCGTCGCGCTCGTGCGAATCGTGGGTCAGGTGGAGGTGGCATTCACCATGGCGTTCGGACATTTCTACCTGTGCGAAACCATGCGTCGCAGCGAATTGGCTGGTCTCATTCTTGTCGCGGCAGGCGTCATTCTCGCGCTCGCGGGGACACTCTAGAGGGTAAGCAAGTGGCGCTAACCGATAATTTACTATGCCGGCATAAGGCTACATGGTGATGAGGGACACGCATTCAGACAATGTCGCGCGCGCGGTGATGAAGGTCGCCAAATTATCTGGCGACCTTGGCATCCGCACGCTCGATCTTCAGGCCGATATCGGCGAATTGGCCACACGCGTGACGCAGCAGGCATGCACGATTGAAGCGATCAGCTCTGCCGCGGCCCAGCTTTCGCAGGATGGCGAACGCGTGTCGCTTGCCGGACAGGATGCCCGCGAAAAGGCTATTGCAGCCCGCTCGATCATCGATGATTCCGGGCGGCAGCTGTCGGCAGCCAATATGAATTTCGTGGACTTGATCGAGCAGGTCAGCCGTATCCATGCGCGGCTCGACGGCTTTGGTGAGGCGCTCAAAACCGTCGCCCATGTCACCAGCGTGATCAGCGGCATCGCCAGCCAGACCAATCTTCTTGCGCTCAACGCCACGATCGAAGCCGCCCGCGCTGGCGACGCCGGGCGAGGTTTCGCCGTAGTCGCGGCGGAGGTGAAAAAGCTCGCCCAGGAAACAGGAGCGGCGACCCAGACGATCGAACGATCGATCGCTGCGCTGACCGGTGAGGCGGACGGCATGTTGGACAGCATTTCGCGCGGTGCCCAGACGGCCCGGACGGCCCAGTCCGATACGCGCAATATCGAAGCGCTGGTCGAACGCCTCGCCGCGCTGATGCTGGATCTGTCGAGCAATAGCGAAACGGTCGCGCAACGCATCGGATCGATGGTGGGTTCTGCGGGGGAAATCCGGGCTGGGCTGTCAGCCTTGGCCAGCACGTCCAGCGACAATGCCGGTGGTTTGCAGCGTCTGTCCGGCCGCATCACCAGCGCCAGCGAAGACACCAATCTGCTGCTCCAATATCTGGCCGAAAGCGGCGTCGATATTCCCGATTCGCCCTATATACGGTTCAGCCTCGAATCAGCCCAGGCCGTGGCCGATGCGGTCGAACAGGCGATCGCTCAGGGGCATATCACCGAAGCGGACGTTTTCAGCGAAGACTATGTGCCGATATCGGGCACGGATCCCGAACAATATACCCATCCCGTACAAGCGATCATGGTTCCGGCAGCCCGCGTGCGCCAGGAAATGGCAAAGACCTATACGGGCCTGTTCGGCATGACCTTTACGGACCGCAATGCCTTTGGCGCGGTCGCCATGCCAGAGCGCGCATATCCCCAACGCCCGGGGCAGTCAGTCTGGAATGCCGAACATTCGCGTCAGGGGCTGATTTTCGATTTCCCCGATACGCGCGAGCAGTGCCGTACGACGCAACCCTTTTGCATCAAGGCCTATCGCCGCCCCACTGCCGAAGGCGCCATCATCCTGTTGAAACAGGTCATTGCATCCATCCACATTTGCGGACGCCACTGGGGCGTATTGCAAATGGCTTATCAGGATCAGGGATGACGCGATGTGCCGGGATCAGGCGTGTCCATGCCTGATCCCGGCCCGTCATTCAGCTGGCTTTCGCGCCGGTCATGATTTCGATCGAAGGGCGATTTGTCGCATCGATCGTGCCGTCGGCCATCATCGCTTTGCCCATGTTCAACGCTTCATCGCGCAGACCTTCTTCCGTCGTCGTCTGGCTGGCGCCGATCAGTGCGGACAGAAGGATATTCTTGCTCACCGCGTCGGCCGGCTGGGCGGCGGCGGACTTGCGGGCCAGCGTCAGCGCCTCCTGATAATAGGGATCAGCGCCATCCGTGTCCTGCGCCGCCAGCTTCTGGTTGCCCATCTGGATCAGCATGCCGGCCAGAATATTGCGACTGGCCGTATCCTCGGGCTTGGCTTCCACGACCTTGCGCCAGTAGGGCAGGGCCTCGTCGTACAGCGACACCACCTTGTCCATCTGCCCCATCGCCCCATAGGCGGCGGCGTCTGCGTATAGCGCATTGGCCAGGAAGTTCACATTGTCGATCTTGCTGGGATCAGCCTCAACCGCGGTACGGATGGCTGGGATCGCCGCGTCATATTTCGCCACGGCACCGGCATTGTCGCCGGCCTGCTGAGCGCTCTGGCCAGCCGTGAAGTCGGTCACGGCCTGATTGAAAGCGGCAATCTCGTCCGGCGTCATTTCGCGTGCCGTTGTGGCCGGCGCGGGTGTAGTGGCGCCATCGGCGGGCATTGCGGTGGCGTCAGCCGGCGCTGCCGGATCGGCGGGGGTAGCCGGAGTGGTTGGAGCTGCCGGACTGGTCGAAGCAGCAGGCGTCTGCTGCGCCATGGCGGGCGCGGCCAGGGCAAGCGGCGCGGCGAACATCAGATAGGCGAATTTGGCATATCGGGCCAATGTCAGGGTCTCCTTGAACTGGTTGCATCGAAACAATCGATCCAGCGCGATTTCCGCGCGTCTCAACTCCTTCAATGAACGAAGCAATAGCCCGGTTCCGAGTCCCTTAAACTCGGCTCATCGTGCAAAACGCTCCGGCTGTGGAAAACTCGCGGGCGCGCAGCAGGTTCCGCGCCGCTGCCTCTGAATCTTCCCCCCATTGTTCGCTCTGCCATTGTTCGTCGACCTGCACGGCTTGCCAGATTGTTGTGGGCTCATGCCCGCCCTCGGCGATCGCCAGCCCGCATATTAGCGATCCGCTCAGCGTTACGAGCGTCGACAATCCTGCGAGCATGAAAGGATCATGCGTTCGCACGGCCGCCTCCAGGCGCGCGAGGCTGTCTTCGGGTTGCGACACTGGAATGACACCTTGAGTCACGATCATAGGCGCATCATATCGGCTTGCTGCCCAGTCCAGCAGCGGGTCCCATGTTCCCGCCTGCCGCGCCACGAGCGCCTCTGGGCCGTCCGCGCGATAGCAGAGCAGGTCGCTCTGCGCATAGCGGGCGATGCCGGCCGCGAACGCCCCCGGATTGGGCGCGATGTGATCGATGGCTGCGTTCGACAGGCCGGTGAAGATCATCGCCGCCGGATCGATTTCGTCCTCCTGCGCCCGCCATTCGGCCGCGACGGCCTCGGCCAGGTTCCGGGTGGGCAGCGCTAGCAAAGCGCGCGCGGGCGTGCGCACCGCCCGGCCATCCAGTTCGATGGCAAAGCCTTCGCTGCCCGCGACGATGGCCACATCCTTGTAAAAGCGTTTCATTGCGGCGGCCTCTTGCGAAACAGCGCCAGTAATAAGCGGGGCACCACGGCGAACTGGAACAAGCCGGTCAGCACCATGATGGTCCCGAATGCCTTGGCCTTGCCGCCCTGCACCCAGGAAAATCGCTGCATGATCGCCAGGAAGCCGAACATGACGATGAAGGCGCCGGACAGACGGAACAGGCCGATGGCGAAATGGCGCTGCCGCGCGACCTTTTCTGGATCAACGGGTGGGGGAGGGGGGCTGTCGTTCATGGCGCGCCGATATGGCGGCGCAGGTCTGCGCTGTCCATGGCTATGCCATGGGCGCCCGCCGCTGTCAGTTCCTGCGGCGGATGATAGCCCCATGCGACGCCGATCGCGCGCGCGCCGGCCGCCAGCCCCATGTCGATGTCGAAACTCGTGTCGCCGATCATGACTGTTGTCTCGGGTGCCGCGCCTGCTTCTGCCATCGCCGTCAGCAGCATCGACGGATGGGGCTTTGACGGGTGACGGTCGGCGGTCTGGAGCGTCACGAATCGGTCAATGATGCCATGATGCGTGAGGCAGAGATTGAGGCCCCGATCGGACTTGCCTGTCGCCACGCCCAGCAGCCAACCCGCCGCATCCAGTTCCGTGACCAGGTCGGCAATGCCGGGATAAAGCGGTTCCGACACAGCATTGTCCTGCCGCAGGGACCGGAAGGCCTGTTTGTAATGCTCGGCCAGATGGTCGTGGAAATCGCTCTCCGCCTCCGGCAGCAGACGCGCCATCGCGACCGGCAACGACAGCCCGACCACCGCCAGGATCGCCAGCCGTTCTGGCGGCATGATCTGCACCGCCTCGAACGCACGGGTCATGGCGGCGCAGATGTTATGCTGGCTGTCGACCAGCGTTCCGTCGCAATCGAACACGGCCAGGCGATTGGTCATGCGCGCTGTCTCACGCCTTGCGCGCGCTGCCGCGGGCGCGCCGTTCGCCCTTGCGCCCCTTGCGATATTGTTTGGCGTGCTGGCGCGCGGCTTTCTTTTCATCCTCGCGCGTGGGCGTCCGGTCGATTTCGTCGTCCAGCGGCATGTCGCCCAGCGCCAGGTCGAACCCCAGTTCGTGCAGGCTGTTGGCGAAATGGGTGGGCAGCTCCGCCGTCATGTCGACGCGCCCGCCATCGGGATGATCGACCCGGATGCGTCGCGCATGCAGATGCATCTTACGGCTGATCGTGCCAGACAGGAAGGCGTCCTTGCCGCCATATTTGCCGTCACCCACGATCGGGTGGCCGATCGCTGCCATGTGCACGCGCAACTGATGGGTGCGTCCGGTATAGGGTTGCAACTCGACCCAGGCGGCGCGGTTGCCCGCCCGTTCGATCACGCGATAGCGCGACCGCGCGGGCAGCCCTTCCTCCTCATCGACATGCATTTTCTCACCGCCGGTTCCCGGTTGCTTGGCGATCGGCAATTCGATCATGCCATCCTCGATCGAGGGTACGCCCATCACCAGCGCCCAATAGACCTTGCGCGCGGTGCGGCTGGAAAAGGCCTTGGCGAAATGGGCGGCGGCGCGGCTGGTGCGCGCCAGCAACAGCGCGCCCGATGTGTCCTTGTCCAGTCGATGCACCAGCTTCGGGCGCGATTCGGCGTCGAACAGCAGCGCGTCGAGCAATTTGTCGACATGCTCGTCAGTCTTGGTCCCGCCCTGCGTCGCAAGGCCTGGCGGCTTGTTGATGACGATGGCTTGCGCATCGCGATGGATCACCATGTCCTGCGCGTAGCTGATCTCGTCGGGTGTCAGATCGACGATGCGGGCGCGCTTGGGCCGGTCGGCCGCGTCGGGCTTCTGTTCGGCCGGCGGCACCCGGATCATCTGCCCTTCGCTGATGCGGTCGCCCGGCGCGGCGCGCGCGCCATCGACCCGCAACTGCCCCGTGCGCGACCAGCGCGATACCAGGTTGAAGCCAACATCGGGCAAATGCCGCTGGAACCAGCGATCCAGCCGGATGCCGTCATCGTCGGCAGCCACGCGATATTGCCGCACGTCGAGCGATACGCCCTTGGCGGGATTGGGCTTTACAGCAACGGACTTGGCGACGGCGGGCTTGGGCGGTGCGCTGCGGGCGGCGCCCGATTTCGCCGCTGCCGGCGCGCGGGGCTTGAAGGCAGGTTTGTCGCCATCGCGCGTGCGCGCCCCTGGCGCCTTGCCACGAGCCGCTGGCTTGCGGTCCGGCGTGCGGCCTCCATTCCCCTTGCCGCCGCGCGAAGGCGGGCCGCTTTTGCCAGGAGGACGCCCTTTCATGCGCCAGCGCTCCGCGTCAGCATCAGGCCCAGCCCCAGCGCGCATACCGCGCCGCCAACCGATGCCAGGGCATATACCATCGCCATGAGTGCCTGGCCCCGGTCTATCATCAGCATCGTTTCCAGGCTGAAGGCGGAAAAGGTGGTGAAACCGCCCAGCAGGCCGACGCCCAGCAGCAGGCGAAGCGATTCGCTGTTAAGCGGCCCGGTCGCACCGCTTTCGCGCGTCAGCCATCCGGCCAGCAGGCCCATGGTCAAGGCGCCGATCAGATTGGCGGCGAAGGTGCCCCAGGGCCAAGTCGCGCCCGGCGTCAGATGCCCGGCCAGGCGGCCAAGCTGGTAGCGCAGCGCCGCGCCGACCGCGCCGCCCCCCATCACGAGAAGAATATTGGTCATGGGCCCGCCCTATAGCGAATCGGCTACAGGGGAAAGGACGCAATCAGGCCATTTCCGCCAGCCATGGGGGACGGTGGGACCGCGGATGTCATCTTACCCCCATCCTACCTCTCGTCGCGCTATCGCCCGCCGCCAAAAGCCGGCGTGAACAGTTTGCGGAACTGGATCGAAATGGTCCGCCCGAGCGGATCAAGATAATCCTGCCGATAACGCAGTGGAGTCATCCCCGTCGCATCGCGCACCTCGCGCCGCTGATTGAAGACATTGTCCAATCGCAACGAAATGCGCGATCCCTTTAGGAATGGCATGGATTTCACCAGATCGGGCATCTGCCCCAGATTGGCGAACAGGCGCAGGTTCGCTGTCGCCAGGCTGCCAAACTCCAGCCGTGAATTCCCGCCCAGCGCGCCATCGACATGGGTACCACTTTCCCAGTCGACCCCCAGCCGCGCGCCGATCCCATTGTTGGAATAGCCCACGCGCGCCTTGATCTCGTGACGGGGCTGCCCGCCCGATGATCCGGTCGCGTCGCCGTTGAGCAGGTCAAGCTCGGGCACGCCAGGCGCGATCAGGATGCTCTCGTCCAGATGCCAAGTGTGATAGAGGCTGAAGCTCAGCCGCCCGCCGCCCTGACCGCCGCCACGCCCGCGTCCGCCGCCAAAGCCCCGCCTCGGCCCGCCGCCATCGCCGCGCGCCTGCCCACCATCGCCGTTTCCGGCACTATCGTTCGACCTGTCCCTTTCGCCGTCGGTGTTTCGGCGTCCGCCGCCCGGCGATCCTTCGCTCCGCCTCCGGCTGCCGCCATAGGCCGTGCGCATGTCGTCCAGCTCTTTCGGACGATCCTCCGGCCGTGCTCCGTTGGCCCGCCACGCCTCGATGACCTTCTGGATATGCGACTTCAACGGCACGGACAGGTCAAAGCCCCACCGCAGCTGCTCGCTGCGCGATTGCAGGAAATTGATCGGCCGCGCGTCCACCTGGATCAGGCTGCCATCCTCGTCGCGCACGAAGCGTTGCGGAAATGCGGCCTCCAAATCGGGCGTGGGCGTGGGAAAGGCGGCGATAGGGTTGCTGGTCCGGCTGTTGAGATAGGTCGCTGTCAGCGTCAGATTGGGCTTGTCGAACGGCTTTATGCGTGCGCTCAGGCGAAACTGATCGCGCACGCTTTCTTTCAGCGCACCGTTGCCGCCCGACAATTGCGTCACGAACACGCTTTGCCCTGTGGCATAATCGAACACGGACACATTGGGCGTGGAAATCAGCGGATCGGTAATCTGCGCGCCGGTAGGCGCAGCGCGGTCCTGATTGGCGGATGCCAGGATTTGCACCGCCCTTATCGGTTGCCAGCGCAATCCATAGCCCAAAGTGGACAAGGTGCCGAAGTCCGAAAGCTGTTGCGCCGCGACGTTCAGGTTGACTCCGATGTCGCCGACGCCGCCCAATATGCCTTTGGATCGACTGGTCAGCGGCACGTCGACGCTGATTTGCCCGCTACCGGTTTCGCGGCTGTAATCGGTGTTGCGCTCGATACCCGATCGCACCGACCGGCTTTCAAACCCATTTGCTGACGCGCCCAGGCGGATGGATGTCATGACATCCCCGGCCGGCATGCGGAACAAGGCCCCGCTCACCAGCAGGTCGCCGGTTACGGCCTGGCTTTTGGCGCGCGCCGTGTCGATGGTCCGGGCGGCGATTAGCGCGGGAGCGAAATCGCCATAGGGATTGACCGAAGGATCGCCGGCATTCAGCGCAGTCTGTATCGCATCGGTATCAATGCCGCGATCAGTCCGGGTGCGGGTGATCGACAGGTCTCCATTGCCGGTGAAGGACCATTGCCATTTGCGCCCGATCTGCCCGTTGAGCGTTACGCCGATATGGCCGGTTGTGCCCCTTACCTGCTGCGCCAGCGCGCCGCCTTGGGCCAGATAGCGATAGAGGGTCACATCCTGCGCAAAGGGGGAAAAGGGCGACCCGGCAGCCAAGCCCAGCGCGGCGGTCGATAACCCCTGAAGCGTGTCGTTTTCCGATAGCGCCAACCGGCCGTTGATCGTCGCCGACACGCCGCCCAGCGCCCGCGCCAACGTTGCGTTCGCGGAAAAATTCTCTGTCGCTGGGCTGAGCGTCCGATAGGCGGTCAGGTCGGTGACGGCAGCTATGTTCGCGCCGGCGACGAAGTCCGTCAGCGACGGCGCGCCATTGGCGGCATTTGCCGGGGCGGCGGCAACGGTGACGGTCTGCCCGGCCAGTGCCGACAGGGCGGGGTCGATCTCGGCCCCATCGGCAATTCCCGTGACATTGCCGCCCAGCGCATAGGGGCGACGGGCCGGCGTGGTGATAATATCGCGCTCGCTCTCCAGCAGCCGCCCGGCGCGGCTATATTCCAGGTCCAGCGAAAAGCGGTTATCGCCCCGGATGCGCAGCAGCCCGGCCTCGACCTCGCCACTGTCCCGACCGCCCTCTGTCGTCGTTCCCAGTTGCACCTCTGCCTTCTCGGATCGGAAACGCTGGCGCAGGACGACATTGACGACCTTCTGCGTCGGCGCATAGCCATAGGAGAGGGCAACCTGCTCGGGCAAAATGTCGACCCGCGCGACAGCCTCTGACGGAATGTCGCGGATCTCGGAAAAGCTCGAAATCCGCTTTCCGTTCAGCAGGATGATCGGCGTTCCGTTGGTCTGCGGCTCCAGTTCGGTGATAAGTTCAGCGATCGACGTGACGCCCAGCGCCCTTACGTCGGCGGACGACAATTTCTGCTCCGGTTCGATATCGCCGATCACCGCACCCCGTTCCGGTTGCCCGGTGACGATGATTTCCTCGCCCTCGTCCACGTCGTCCTGCGGCGGGGCAGTCCGCTGATCGACCTCCTGCGCTATCAGGGCGCCGGGCGCGGCGCCGGTCAGCAAAGGCAACAGGATCAGATATGCGGATCGACGCACGAACACCCCCGGGCAAATCATTGAAGTTTCCATGGCCGATCTAGCTGACATCTGTCGCAAGATTCTGGCATATGTCGGACAAATTTGTCGCAAAATGTAATGGCTTGGCTGAACACAGGCTTGCACAGCGCCAAATGAGGCAAGCGCCTGTGAGCATGCCGCTTGACGAACGGCCGGGCCTCATGGTGAAACACCGGACATTCGCGGGAGGCGGCATGAGCGACACCTGGCTATATGACGAGCATCCTGCGATGTTCCGGGCACATCCCGTGCTGTTCGTGCTGCTCCTCATATCTATAATCGGCATCCTCGCCATCGCGATCTGGTGGGTGTTGCACAAGGGCGAGCGACTGGCGCTGTCGGATCGCGAAGTACTGATGGAAAAGGGCCTGTTGTCCAAGCAGCGGACGGAAATCGCGCTGTCGAGCATCCGGTCGGTGCGGATAACCCAGACGCTCGGGCAGCGCATCTTTGGTGTGGGCCATGTCGAACTTTTCAGCGCCGGCGACTATGCCGAGATCGCGATCAAGAACATGCCGAACCCGGACCGGATAAGGGCGATCGCCGCGTCGCGAAACGTGGACCTGTTGCCCCAGCGATAGACTATTTCACGCAGCCCCTTGACTTGGGCGCATATATTTCAACGATAGCAGCATCATGGAGCCGGCAGAGCTCCAACCGTGAGGACGCCATGTCAGGAACCCTTGGCCGCATTTGGGCGGGCAGGGCAATGAAGGGGTGTCGCCATGGTGGGCTTGCGAGTGATGCCGTCCTTGCCGGACCTGACGGCCGAGGAACGCGCGACCGTCCGCCAGGCCTGCGGCTTCGCCTGCGTCCGGTGCGGCGTCACCATCTATCGCTATCTGCGTCTGCCCGACAGTCCCGGCGTGACGCTGTTCTGCCCCACTTGCCATGGTTTGGTGGAGGAAGGTCGGCTGACGCCGACGCAGGTGCATAGTTTTCATGCCAACCCGGTCGTGCGGCAGCGCCATTTCGCACGGGATCGCCTGCCATTTTCCGCGGAACTTCCTCAATTGATCGTGGGCGGATCGCGCCTGCTTCGTGATACGCCCATTCCCATCACGCTGGATGGCGAAGCGATCCTGATGTTCGCGCCTCCGCGCCGGACCAATGGCGCGACACGCATCAGCGTCCGATTGGGCAATGCGGACGGCGATGCGATGCAGGTGATCGACGGCAATGAATGGAAGCCGCTGGATGGAAGCTGGCACTTCCTGCTGCGTGGCGATCGCTATTCGATGATGGCCGCACGGGGTGACGGCCTGTGCGTGCTGCGCATCGTAGCGCGCAACCGGATCGCGGTCGAACATTTGCGCACGACCATCCGCGGACGGCGGCTGGAAGTCACACCCGACTGGCTGGAGATCGACGGCAAGCGCCATGTCGATCGTATTGGCAGCGGAACTCTGATCGGGCTTGAGCTGTGATCGCGCGCGTCAGGCCAGACTGACGAAAATCTCCGCTTCGATCAGCCAGGAGCCCGACATTTCGCGCCATTTCGCGCAATAGCTTCCAGCTGCCAGGATACGCCCATCCTCCGTGGATGCGCCGGACCATCGTCCTTCTTCCATCGCGATCGGCTCGACCGCGGAAATTGTGACGTGTTCGGTCGTGCGCGTGTAGACCAAGCGGTCCGATGCGGCGAAGTCCCGCTTCCAGGTGGCGAGTTGCGCGCGTTTGCCCATGAGCACGGCGCTGTCCGTTCCCGTCACCAGCACGACGTCGCGTGCCAGCAACGGCTCGATCGCCTTCAAATTCGCCTCGGCCAAAGCGCGGTTGAAGGCGGCACGGGCCATCCGAATGGCCAGATCGGCAGAGGCTGTCATCGAACGATGCTGGACACGCGAGTGCTTATCCGCAGCGAACGGTGGTGATCATCATTGCTTCATCATAGCTGACGGTTAGCCGGTCAGGACGGAAATCCATCGTCATGGCCATGCCCGGAGCGCCCCAGCGCAGCGTCTTTGCGCCCGATGCAGCTAGCAATTGCGCGCCGACGTCGCCGCTTGCCTTCTGTCCAACGAACCGGTCCAGCCCTGCGTCACGGCAGGGGCCATCCGCCATCGCGGGCGGCGGCGTTTGGGGGCCGGAGCCATTGGCACCGGCACAGCCGGTCAGGCCGGCCAAAGATAATGCCGTCATTGCCCAGCGCATCGCTCCGTCTCCTATTCGGTTCGCGTCATTTTCAGCCGCCCGCCCTTGACCGCAAAGGCAAGCCGCCCCTCGACCAGATCAACCGCGTCGCGGCCAAATTGTTCATAACGCCAGCCTTCCAGGATCGACAGTCCCTCGCGCACGCCCGCCGCCAGCGCATCAATATCATCGCTGCGCGCGATCAGGCGCGCGGCCACATCAATGTCGCGTGACCGGATTTTGAGCAGCAGTTTCAGCAGGTCGGCGACCAGCGCGCCGTCCTTGCCCAGCCCCGGCCGCTTGGGATCGCGTTCAGGCATTTCGTCGCGGTCCAGTGGCTGGGACGCCTTGATCGCGCTCATCAGCCGCGCGCCGATGTCGTTCGTCTTCCACGTGGCGGACAGGCCCCGCACTTTGCCAAGATCCTCCTGGGCGCGCGGCGGATGGCTTGCGATATCGGCCAGCGTCTCGTCTTTCACGATGCGACCGCGCGGGAGATTCTTGTCCTGCGCTTCCATCTCACGCCAGGCGGCCAGCGCTTTGAGGCGGCCCAGCACATCGGCCTTGCGGCTGGCGATGCGCACGCGCTTCCACGCATCCGCCGGATCATTCTCATAATTGCTCGGATTGCTGATCCGCTCCATTTCCTGGTCCAGCCAGTCGCCGCGCCCGGTCTTCTTCAACTCTTCCAGCATTTTTGGGAAGATTTTGATCAGATAGGTGACGTCGCCGATCGCATAGTCGATCTGCCGCTTGTCGAGCGGTCGCCGCGCCCAGTCGGTGAAGCGCGCCCCCTTGTCGAGCTGAACGCCCAGCCATGCATCGACGAGATTGCCATAGCCGATCTGCTCGCCAAGGCCGAGCGCCATGGCCGCGATCTGGGTGTCGAACATGGGGTGGGGAGCCTTGCCGGTCAGGTTGTGGACGATTTCAATGTCCTGGCCGCCGGCATGGAAGACCTTGAGCACGTCCTCATTGTCGACGAGCAGGTTGAGCAGCGGCGTCAGGTCGATGCCCGGCGCCTTGGGGTCGATCGCCGCCGCCTCGTGGGAATCGGCCACCTGCACCAGGCAGAGGTCGGGCCAGTAGCTATTTTCCCGCATGAATTCCGTGTCGACGGCGACATAGGGGGAATTCGCAATGCGGGCGCAAAAATCTGAAAGCGTCTTGCTGTCGGTAATCAGCGGATGAATTTGCATATGGTCTTCGATCTTATTATGGGCTGGCCCGCGTCCGGCGGGCTGGTCGAAAGGTCGACAAGGCAAGCCCATAGCCGGGCCGCAACAATTTGTCATTTCCGTAAAACGATTCTGAAAGATCAAAACGCCATGCACGCCTATCGCACCCACACCTGCGGCGCCCTGACCATCGCCGATGCCGGCAATGAGGTCCGCGTATCGGGCTGGGTGCATCGGAAGCGCGATCATGGCGATCTGGTCTTCATCGACCTGCGCGATCATTATGGCATGGTGCAGATCGTGACCGAAGTGGACGGGCCTGTCTTTCAGGTGATCGAGGGGCTGCGGGCCGAAAGCGTCGTCACCGTCACCGGCAAGGTCGTCGCCCGCGCCACGGAAGCGGTGAACCCCAACCTGCCGACCGGCGAGATCGAAATTCGAGCGCTGGACGCGGCCGTCCTGTCTGCCGCTGCCGACCTGCCGCTGCCAGTCGCGGGCGAACAGGACTATCCCGAAGATATCCGCCTGCGCTATCGCTTCCTCGACCTGCGGCGTGAGACGCTGCATGCCAACATCGTCAAGCGCACGAAGATCATCTCCGACATGCGCCGCCGCATGGAAGGCGCGGGCTTTACCGAATATTCGACGCCGATCCTGACCGCGAGCAGCCCGGAAGGCGCGCGTGACTTTCTGGTGCCCAGCCGCATCCATCCGGGCAAATTCTACGCCCTTCCGCAAGCGCCGCAGCAATATAAGCAGCTGCTGATGGTCGCGGGCTTCGACCGCTATTTCCAGATCGCGCCCTGCTTCCGCGACGAAGATCCGCGCGCTGACCGCCTGCCCGGCGAATTCTATCAGCTTGACCTCGAAATGAGCTTCGTCACCCAGGAAGACGTCTGGAACACGATGGAGCCGGTCATCGCGCAGGTGTTCGAAGCCTTCTCCGACGGCAAGCCCGTCACCCCGGCCGGCAGCTTCCCGCGCATCCCGCACGCCGAGGCGATGCTGAAATATGGCAGCGACAAGCCCGACCTGCGCAACCCTATCATCATCCAGGACGTGACCGACCATTTCGTTGGCTCGGGCTTCGGAATTTTTGCTTCGCTGGTCGATGGCGGCGCGCGCATCCGCGCGATCCCCGCGCCTGGCGCGGGCGCGGGCAGCCGCAAATTCTTCGACGACATGAATGTGTGGGCGCGCGGCGAAGGCTATTCGGGCCTTGGCTATATCAACATCAAGGATGGCGTCCCCGGCGGCCCGATCGCCAAGAATCATGGACCCGAAGCGACCGCAAAGCTGATCGAAGCGCTCGGCCTTGGCCCCAATGACGGCGTCTTCTTCGCCGCCGGCAAGGAAGCGCAGGCAGCCAAGCTCGCCGGTCTCGCCCGCATCCGTGTCGGCGAACAGCTTGACCTCATCGACAAGGACCGGTTCGAGCTTTGCTGGATCGTCGACTTCCCGTTCTATGAATATGATGAGGATACGAAGTCGATCGACTTCGCGCACAATCCCTTCTCCATGCCGCAGGGCGGCCTGGACGCGCTGGAAAATCAGGACCCTCTGACGATCAACGCCTTCCAGTATGACATGGTCTGCAACGGCTATGAAATTGCGTCCGGTTCGATCCGCAACCAGTCGCCTGACCTTATGGTCAAGGCGTTCGAGCTGGTCGGCCTCAGCAAGGCGGATGTCGAGGAGCGCTTCGGCGGCCTCTACCGCGCCTTCCAATATGGCGCGCCGCCCCATGGCGGCATGGCGGCCGGCGTCGACCGCATCGTGATGCTGCTCTGCGGCGCGCAAAATCTGCGCGAAATCACGCTGTTCCCAATGAACCAGCGCGCCGAGGACCTGCTGATGGGCGCGCCCAGCGCGGCGGAATTCAAGCAGTTGCGCGAACTCCATGTCCGCGTGGTGGAGCCGCAGGCCAAGGGATAATATCTCCGTTGAAAGCCGATACCAGGTAATGGCCCCCGTCCCGCGACGGGGGCCATTTTGCCCTATGTGCGTCAAGCTGTATTGATTGAATAATACACTATGATAAGGTCGGCTTGGTCAAGCAGGAGTGTCCCTTATGTCCCCCGCCTCCTTATGGGTTCTCGCATTTCTGGCCGGCGCCGGTTTCGATCCCGGCACGCTCAAGGATGTTGCCGGACCGCCCAATGAGGTGATGGTGTTGGGTACACCACATTTGTCCAATTGGCCGGAGAGTTTCGAGGCGAAGCAACTCGATCCGCTGCTTGACAGGCTGGCAGGATGGAAACCGCAGGCAATTGCCGTGGAATCCCTATCCGGACTGCAATGTGATGCGCTGCGCCGTTTCCCCTCGCGTTATGCCGACACGGTGAAGGATTATTGCTGGGACGCGGCACCAGCCCGGCAGGCGACCGCGCTGGACGTTCTGGCGGCCACGGCCCACGTCGATCGTCTGCTGGCAAACTGGCCGGCGAATCCCACAGCCGGCGATCGTCGGCATCTCGCCGCGCTGTTTCTCGCATCGGCCGATCAGGGGTCGGCGCTGGTCCAATGGTTGAGGCTGCCGCCGTCCGAGCGCCATGCGGGCGACGGCCTCGACGCGACATTGGTCGCGCGACTGGAAATGCTGCGGGGACGGCGCAATGAGGAGTTTTTGATCGCGGCGCCGCTCGCCGCGCGGCTGGGGCTGGAGCGGCTGGCCCAGATAGATGATCATAGCGCCGATCGCGCCTATCGCAATGCCGAGGAAGAAAAGGCCGCTGGCGAAGCGCTCATGAAGGCATGGGACAATTCCGCCACCAACCGGCGCAAGGCGGCGGACGCGACATTGTCTAAAGGCATAGGTTCGGGCGAAGGGGTTCTCACGCTCTATCGAAACTATAACGCGCCCGACCAGGCCCGCATTATCTATGACAGCGATTTTGGAGCAGCCTTGAACGAACCCTCGCCGCAGCGATATGGGCGAAACTACGCTGGTTATTGGGAAACACGGAATCTGCGCATGGCGGCGAACATCCGTGATATATTGGGGGCGGCGCCGGGGCAGCGCATGCTGGTGATCGTGGGGGCGTCCCACAAATTTTATCTTCAGGCCTATCTGAACATGATGCACGACGTTCGACTGGTCGATACGCGCGTTGCGCTGCGCTGAAGGCCTTGCTCTCCTGCCAGCCGTCCGATCTAATCGTGGAAACGGACACGCAGGAGACGCGCCCATGACAATCGACCTGTCCGACTATGAAAAGGGCAAGAAATACAAAGGCGATTATGACGCCGATCTGGCGGCCCTCCAGGAACGGCTGGCCAAGATCCAGGTGGCGCATATCGTCCATAATCGGCGCAGCGTCATCCTGCTGGAAGGATGGGATGCGGCGGGAAAGGGCGGGATCATCAAGCGGATGACGGCCGATTGGGATCCGCGCTATTATCAGGTGCATCCCATTTCCGCGCCGTCGCAGGAAGAGCGCGATCATCATTATCTTTGGCGCTTCTGGACGCGCCTGCCCGCGGGCCGCAACATCGCGATCTT
Source organism: Sphingobium sp. UBA5915 (assembly GCF_002431195.1). Taxonomy (NCBI): domain Bacteria; kingdom Pseudomonadati; phylum Pseudomonadota; class Alphaproteobacteria; order Sphingomonadales; family Sphingobiaceae; genus Sphingobium; species Sphingobium sp. UBA5915. Next base: position 75,660 of record NZ_DJDV01000090.1, read on the forward strand.
CGATCGTAGCTGGTATGGCCGGGTTCTGGTGGAACGGGTCGAGGGATATTGCGACAAGGCCGACTGGAAGCGCGCCTATGAGGAGATTAACGCCTTCGAACGGCAGCAGATCGACGCCGGCACCAATATCGTGAAACTCTTCGTCCATATCACGCAGGAAACACAGGACGAACAACTGGCGCAGCGGCTCGACACCCCTTGGAAACGCTGGAAAACGGGACCGGACGATTATCGCAATCGGGCACGGCGCGACGATTATCTCGACGCGATGCATGACATGTTTTGCAAGACGGACCGGAAAGATGCGCCCTGGCATGTCATCGACAATAATCATCGCAAGGCAGGACGCATCGCGGCGCTCACCTATGTCGCTGACCGCCTCGAAAAGCTTGTGCCGCTTCACTTTCCGGAAGCGGATCCGGCGGTGGTGAAGCTTGCGGAGGAGGCATTTGGCTACCGTGCGGAGCGATAAAGAAAAACATGAAAAAACAAGTGGTTGTCATATAATTGTAACGTAAGCCTAACGGTGCCTTTACGATTTGGCCCTATGGTTCGGGCCATGACCGCAACCGTGCTGCCCTTCGCACCGCCTGCCTCGGCGGCCTCTTTGGCTCCGGCCGACCTGTATCTGACCGCGCATGCGCCGGCTGTTCGCCTCGACTGCCCGCTTAGTGAGGCTGTGGATCATTTCCAGCGCGATTCCGGGCTGCGTTTGTTGCCAGTGCTGGACTGCGCCGGCAGGCCGTTGGGCGCAATTTATGAGCGCGACATGCGCCGGATCCTTTTCAATCCCTTTGGCCACGCCCTGCTGCGCAATCCCAGCTTCGGCGGTCGCTTGGATGACCATGTCCGGCCTTGCGCGATCGCGGATCGGGCGATGGGCATAGAGGCGTTGGTCGATCTCTACGCTGCGCAGGGGGACGGGTGCGAAGGGTTGATCGTGACCGACGCTGGCGCTTTTGCCGGCGTGCTCAGTGGATCGCTGTTGTTGCGGCTGACTGCGGAGCGGGACGCGCGCGTGGCTATGGCCCGGACCGAGCGTATCGAGAAAATCGCGCAGGAAAGCGCCGACTTCAGGGCCGATGTCGAACGATTGATCACCGACCTGGTGGTGATGGCGGACCAATTGGCGACCCTGGCCGGCGAGGCGACGGAGCGTGCGGCGCTCGATGATGCGGATGCAGGGGCGATGGCGGTAGCCGCGCTCCAGACGGCCGACCGGCTTGCGGGAATCGCCGCAGGCGGCTCGGAACTGGGGAATCTGTTCGCGACGATGGAAGCCGAGGTCCGGGATGCCGGCGACGCAATAAAGGAAGCGGTGGCCCGCAGCCGTTCCGGAGCGGCGCGCAGCGAGGCGCTGGCGCAGGAGGCTGACGATATCGGCGCGGTCATCGCCCTGATCGATAATATCGCGCGGGCAACCAGCATGCTGGCGCTCAACGCCAGCATCGAGGCTGCCCGCGCGGGCGCTGCGGGGGAAGGCTTCGCGGTCGTCGCCAGAGAGGTGCAATCCCTGGCTGCGCAAACACGCGATGCGGCGGCGGAGATTTCCGGCCGGATCGACCATTTTCGCGGCGCAATCGGGGAGGTTGCCGCGGGACACGCCCATATGGATGCAACGATGACGCGGGCAAATCGTCTCTCGGCTGCCGTGTTCGATGCCGTGGCCCGGCAGGGCGCGTTCAGTCTGACGATAGCCGAGAGCGTTGCCGAAGCTGGACAGTCGAGCGATCATATCCGCGCCGGCGCGCGGCAGATCAGTGACAATGCGACAGGCCGCGCCCAGGCGGCCCGCCTGATGCGCGACGTGGCTGGCCGCCTGGCGCAGGAAGCGCATCGTTTGGAGGACCGGGCGGGGGGGTTTATCACGGCGATCCGGGCGGCCTGATCGCGGCCTCTGGCGCGATCCTGCTAACCCGCTACTCTGCGTCTCCCATATAAAAGGAGAGGCAAGCCATGATCGTCATGTTCGTCGGCACGGATCGCACGCAGACCGCGGTCAATCCCGCACAGGTCACATTCGTCACTCAGGTCAGCGACGGCACGCGTATCCGCTTTGGTGAGGGGCGCAGCGTTACCGTGACCGAACCCATTGACGCGGTGATCGACAGTCTCAACCAGGCCTTGCGACCGCACGAATAGGAAAAGGGAAGGGCCGGCGCGCCCGGCCCTTCCTCAATAATCCTTCGAATAGCGCAGGTTCGCCGACGATCCGGCATTGGTGCCAGTCTTCGACAGGAGGCTCAGCGTCTTGGACAGCGCGATTTCCAACTGCGTGGCGGTGAAGCCCTTGGAATCGGTGATGACCTCCACATAGATGTTGTTGGAAATATGCTGGCCAACCGCCAGGCTGGTGCCGCGACCTGTCGCCTCATCACCCCCCACGATGCCGATCCGGTCGAGTCCGGTCGCGCCCTGCAATTTACCCATCGGGTTCAGCCCTCCGCTGCCACCGCGCAATCCGTTGAGGGCTGCCGCGAGCTGCACCGCCTGCATGGCCGACAGGTTGGCGACATTGTCGCCAAACAGGATCCGAGACAGGATTTCATCCTGTGGCAGCGTGGGTGTGGAAATGAAGCTGATATCGGGCTGCTGCGCGCTCCCCGTGACACGGATCCCCGCTGTCACCGTATCAATCCGCGTTTGGGCGGTGATTTGCAGCGTCGGGTTCGTCATCGGGCCATTGAAGCTGATCAAACCCTGTTCCAGCTCGAACTGATGGCCCGAAAAGCTGTACCGACCGCGGATCACCTCGACTTGGCCGACGACCCGTGGGTCTGTCGCCGTCCCCGTGACGCGCATGTTCGTCTTCCATTCGGAATCAAGGCCCATGCCGGTCACATATATCTCGTTGTCGGCGCGCACGCGGATATCCAGCTTCCACGGTTTGGGCGCTGCGGCAGCCTTGCGATCGGCCAGGCGTTGGTCGAGCAAGTCGGTGCCTTCGCCCTTGCGCCGCACGCCGGTGAGCTGGCGAATTTCGGTGCCGCCTTGCCAGGCGACCCGATAGCGTGTTTCGGGCAGGCGCAGATCGCCCTTGATCAGACCGCCATTGGCCGCGCTGTTGGTGATATTGAGCGTTCCGCTCACGACACTGGTTATCGCCTCGCTGCGGGCCAAACGCGCGCGGTCGAGCTTGACCGCGATATTGATCGGGAAGCCGCTGTTCGCCGCCAGTCCGACATCGCCTGTGGCCTGCACTGTCCCATCACCGGCCCGGCCCGAAAAGTCACGGATTTCGAGATGATCGCTGGTGAAGCGGCCGTCGAGCCGCATTTGCGTGACCCGGGTGCCGAAACTCTCATTCTCGTACGTCAGGCTGTTGGCGCGCACCACGCCATTGAGGCGCGGATCGCTGAGGCGGCCATTGAAATCGGCCGCGACGGCAAGACCGCCAGTCAGCTGCTGATCCGCCAGGCCAGCAAAGGAGAATAGCACGTCGGCCGGACCCGAATAGCGGATGCCCCCACCCAATGGTGCATTTTGCAACTGCTCGGCCCAGGACGCGCCGGCACCCGGAGGGGCCAGGGTGGCGATGAAGCGGCCAAGGGTCGTACCGCCACGGCGAATGAGACCGCGCATGTCGCCGCCTGCCGACGACAGCTTGCCCTCGACATTCATCGATACAGGGTCCGACACGGCGGTCAGGCTGGACCGACGAAAATCATTGATGGCAAGGCGGGTGGTCGCGGTGGGGAAGGCGTTGCCGGTTTGCGTATAGTCCAGCGTGCCGGTGGCGCGTCCACTGACGCCCAGACCAGGGGCTGCCATATTGGCGATGGCAAGGTCGAAATCCTTGAAGCGCGCCTGCATCGCGGTGGTGCCGCCGAACCGGCCGGCAAGATCGACCTTGCCCTGGGGCAAGACCAGCGTGGCCGGTTCCAGTCGATATCCGCCCGTTTCGGACCGAATGATCGCCGGCTGAGCGAGGCGGAAGTCGATATTGGCGGCCTTCCCCTGTAATGCGACGGCATAAAGATCAGGGCGCAGCGCCGCATTGACGGCGACCGAGAAGGGTACCCCGCTGGAGCCATCGGCGACCAGTTGCGCCTTGCCCCGCCCGCCCTGGTAATCGAGCTTGGCGCGGGCCTTGCGCACGACATAGTTGCCATAGGCTGCATTGGCGATCTGCGCGTCGGCGCGGATTTGCGGCTGGTCGGCAAGAAGGACCGACGCGTTGACGATGGCGCGACCGATGATGATGTCTGCCTCACCGGGCAATTTGGCGTTGGAGGCGTTGGCGTTGACGTCCACGCCTTGCACCTTGCCGACCGCTGCGAGCCGGACGGCGCCGGTGATGCCCGATCCATTCATGTCGAGTTGCCCGGTAAACGGACCGGCGGCGCTTTGCTGGATGCGGCCGTTCATATCGACCCCGGCAAAGCGCGCACGAGTGACGTCGATGGTCAACGGACCTTGCGCCGTGCGGATCAGGACATTGGCAAAGAAGGGCCCATAGGGCGATCCGCCGGTGGCCTCGAGCCGGTAACCAGCCGCTTCGCCGTTCAACTTGGCCACCACGTCGGTCAGCTGGACACCGACATTGGGTCGCGCGGCGCGCAATACGGCCTGCGGTCGATCGACGGTGCCACGAACAGTCAGGGCTAGCGGACCATATTGTTTGGACGACGCAGCCGCGTCGAAGGCGATCTGCCCGTCGGTGTCATAGCTGCCGGAGCCCGACTGGATCGTGAAATTGGGGGCCGCGCCCTTGAGGCCGGCCAGCGTGAACTTGCCCTCCGGCGTCATGCCGATCCGTCCCGACACAAGGGCATTGCCACCCAGAAAATCCCGGACCGACGCATTTTCCCAGCGCGCCGTGCGTACGCCGAACCGGCCTGAAAGGCCAAATCCGCCCTTAGGCCCCGGCACAAGTTCGACATCGGTATTCAAATTGACGATGCCAACGCCATCGATCCGATAGTCGTTGACGCGGCCTTTCAGTCCACCGCGATAAATGGCGTTGTCAAGGTCCGCCAGGATGATCGCTGTTGCATCGACCTTGTCGCTGTCGATCTTGAGACTGTCGCTGATCAGCTTGCCTGCGGCATAGGCGAAGTCGCCTTTTACCCGCAAATTTTGGAGCAGGCCGCCTGCCGCTGCGTTGACGCCGGTCACGCGGCTAGCGGTGGCGTTCACTGGAATGCGGATGCGATCGGCGTCTATTACCGCCCGGCCGCTGGCCTTGAGGTTTTCGATGCCTGTCGCGTCGAAGGCGATATTTTTAGCGGTGATGTCATAGTCGATGAACGGCGTCGCCATCGGTCCATCGAGGATGACCGATGCGCGCACGTCACGACCCCTGACTTTCTCCATGATCGCTCCGGGGGTCAGCAAGGCGGCGTTGACGCGCAACGACCCGAATTTGCTTTCGGCAAGATCGACCAATCCCTGAATGTCGGCGGTCATGGCCGACGAACGCACCGATCCCTTGAGATTGACTTTACGCTCATTCAGTCCCGCAAACAGATCGACGTTCAGTTGGGGCGCAGTCAGCCGATCGACGGTCCCGGCAAAGACCAGTCCGGGGCGTAGCGGCCCCTTGGCCGTGAAATTGCCGTCGCGTGCGGCAAGGGCGATATTCGCCAGTTCCCCCTTGGGCGACGTTGCGACGATGCGACCGTTCCACGCCTCCCAACTGCCCTTGCCGTCCAGTGTGGCGGTCATGCCATCGGTCAGTCCCGACATCGCCGCGATGACGCCGCCCTTGGGCGCGGTCAGCGTGCCGCTCATCGCCAGGCGATTCTGTTCGGGCACGGCGTCGAGCTTTGCCTGCAAGCGGTCGCCGCTATCGACCAGCGCGCTCGCTTCCAGCTGAGCACGGCCATCGGCGATATGCGTCACAGCATCGATCGCGATTTCACGCTTTTGGCCTATGACCGGTCTGGCGAGAACGAATTTTGCGATCTTCAACCTGTCTACGTCGATGTCCAGATCGGGCAGGATCGGGGCGTTGGGGTCGCTTTCGGTGACGTTGAACTGCGGGCTTCGCGCCAGCACGACCAGAGGCGTGTCCAACAGGCTGACAGAGATATGGTTGTTGAGGTAGCGGAACGGCTTCCACACGACATGGACGCGCGGAGATACGGCGAATACGCCTTTAGGGTCGCGCAGGATGAGGTCATGGATGACCATGTCGCTGTAGATCGATCCGTCGATCCGCCCGACCTCGATCTGCATCCCCGATTCCATCTGCAGGGCGGCAATCTGCTTGATGAGGAATTTCTTGCCGGGCTGGGTGTTGAGGCCAAGCAGCAATATGCCGACCAACAGGACGAGCCCGACCAGAACCCCGGCGACGCCGATGGCGATCTTTTGCCACAGTGGCCGCTTGTCGCGCACGACGATGGTCTCCGCAGGCGCGTCAGCGGCTGACGAAGCGTTGGAAGGAGTGTCGTCCTGTGCCATCAGAAAGCCTGCCCAATGCCGATATAGATGGCGAATTTGGATTCACCGGGTTGCCTGTTGATCGGCATGGCGATGTCGGCGCGGAAGGGACCGAAATTGGTGTAGAAGCGCCCGCCCACGCCCACGCCATAGCGCATGTCGGAAAATTTGGGGGTCGCGCTTTCATAGACCTGGCCCGCATCGACAAAGGCGACGACGCCGTAATTGCCGAAGCGATAACGCCCTTCGACCGCGAATTCATTGACTGACCGACCGCCGATCGGATCGTTGTTCACATCCTTGGGGCCGAGTTCCTGATAGCCAAAGCCGCGCACCGATCCGCCGCCACCCGCATAGACCCGCCGCGATGGCGCAACATCGTCGCGATCTACGCCGCTGATCGTGCCGAGGCGGGTGCGCGCCGCGATGACCAGGCTGTCGGACACAGGATAGTAGCCAGACAGATCGAACGTGGCGCGCAGATAGGGTGAGAAATTCCCTTGCAACGACCCTTCTGGTTCAGCGCGCAGATTGGCGCGGAAACCCTTGGTGGGATTGAGCAGATCATTGGATCGGTCATAGCCGATCTGCAACGGCAGCCCGCCGATGAAATACGTGCGCCGCGTCTTGTCCGCCGTTGCGGGGTCGATGACGACCTGTTCGTTGGTCAGCAGGATCTCCGCGCCATAGCTATAGGTCCAGCGCTTCTGGAAAATCGGTGTGGATTGGCGCGCCCAGCCGATATTGATGCCGGCGGTATAGGCTTCATAGGCGTCGTAATTCTGGTGATTGAGCGTGATGCCGGTCTGGAAGGTCTTGTCCCGCTTGCCTGCATTGGATCGCCGGAACGTCGCCGAGGCGCCCTGTTCCTGCGTGCCCGCGATTGCCCCCAGGATCAGCGCGCCTTCAGGTGGGAAAAGGTTGCGATGCGTCCATGTGCCTTCGGCGCGGAACCCCTGACCCGTGCCATAGCCCGCTTCGCCGGCCAGCGTACGCGGCGGGCCGGCATCTTGATCGACATGCAGGTCGACATACTCCGTGCCATCGGGACCCGCTTCACCGGTGCGGACCGGATCCACCGCCACGCTGGAAAACAGGCCCGTCGCCACCAGCGCCTTGCGCAGGTCATCCACCTTGCGGCTGTCATATAATTCGCCGGGTTTATAGCGCTTGATCACTTCCATATGGTCCGCGCCAAAGGCCTGATCCTCGCCGCTGGTCGTGATCTTGCGGAAGCTGGCGCGCGGGCCGGTTTCCACCGGCAGGGTGTAGGCACCTGTGACGGTCTGGGGATCCAGCAGGATGTCGCGCTGCCCAACTTCGACGAAGGGATAGCCATTTTCGGGTAGCTTGAGCGCAACATTCGCCTCTGCCCCCTCAACATTGGCGGCGATGATATAGTCCCCGGTTTTCAGGGGCAGGCTTTCGCGCACCAGGCCGGGCGGCACGGTAGGCTGGGAATTGATGACGATATCGCCGATCTTGTAGCGCTTGCCCGGCGTCACGGACACGACAGCCGTCAACGTTCCGTCGCCACCCTGATCCAGGCTGGCGAGCGCGGTTCCATCATAATAGCCCTGCGAATAGAGCAGGCGGACCGCCAGTTCCTGATCCGCCTTCGCGCGCTGCTGCACCATCGTAGCCGTATCGGCCTTGCCATCGCCATCGAACAGCGCCGACTCCGCGCGAAACTCATCTTCCAACCCTGTTTTGCCAAAACCTTCGACCCGGGTGGCGTACCGGACGTCGGGCAGTTCCGCATCCGGATCGTCCTGCTTAGCCTCATTGGCGGGAACAGTGACGCTACCCAGCGGAGGCAGGGGCTGTGCAAGTTCCTGTTCTTCTGCAGGATCGACGGCAGCCGGCAGTTCAGCGGGCGCAGCGGACTGCGCCGGCATCTGCTGGTCGATCCAGGTGTCGATGGATGGAAGGGGGGCGTTGGGATCGTTGCCTTCCATCTTGGGCAGTCGCGCCTCAAATTGCGCATCAGGGAGAATGGGTTCTTCGGCGTCGGTTTCAGAGGCGGAAGTGGTCTGCGCCAACAAGGGCAAGGGGGATGCGGTCAACAGCAATAGGCTCAACATGCGCTGGACATGGAATGCCTGTCGTCTCGTCATCGTCGTGCGTCGCCCCTTTTGCGCCACGCCCGTTATGACGTCCGGCAATGCTTGAATACGCCCGACAGGTTGCAACGGTTCCGCCTGCGACATGATTCCAGCGACTTTCCATGGGGCTTGCGGGCGGCTAGAGCTTTTTCATGACATTCGCGCTTAACATTTCGCGCTCGCTTTCCGGGCAGCCCTGGCGCTGGCGCGGCGCCGGGGCAGACACGCGCGACCCGGCCTGCGTCCCTGATGATCTGGTCACGCAACTATTGCTGGCGCGCGGTTGCACGCGCGATGGGCTGGACGCGCATCGCAATCCCACGATCCGCGGTTTCATGCCCGATCCCAGCCTGTTTCGCGACATGGACGTGGCGGCCGAGCGCCTGGCCGACGCCGTACAGCGTCAGGAAGATGTGCGCATCTTCGGCGACTATGACGTCGATGGCGCGACAAGCGCGGCCTTGCTGATCCGGCTGCTGCGCGATCTGGGGTTGCATGCGCGGCCCTATATCCCGGATCGGCTGATGGAAGGCTATGGTCCATCCGGTGAGGCGCTGGTCCGCCTGGCGGGCGAGGGGGCAAGCCTGATCGTTACTGTCGATTGCGGCGCGCAGGCGTTCGAGGCGCTATCCATGGCCAAAGCCTCGGGCGTCGACGTTGTCGTGGTGGACCATCACAAATGCGCAAGCCAGCTGCCTGAGGCGTTCGCGCTGGTGAACCCCAACAGGCTGGACGAACATCCCGAAGCCGCCCTGCACGGGCATCTGGCGGCCGTTGGCGTCGCCTTTCTGCTGGGCGCGCGGCTGCTGAAGACCCTGGACGCCAGAGGCTGGTTCGCGAGCCGTCAAAAGCCCAATATACTCGACCTTCTGGATATCGTGGCGCTTGGCACCGTCGCCGACGTGGCGCAGCTGAAAGGCCTCAATCGCGCTTTCGTGGCGCAGGGGCTCAAGGTGATGAGCAAGCGGCGCAACATCGGCCTGTCCGCGCTCATCGACGCCAGTCGCCTGACGCGCGCGCCGCTATGCCATGACCTTGGCTTTGCACTTGGCCCGCGCATCAACGCGGGCGGGCGGGTCGGCCAGGCGGATCTTGGCGTCCGTCTGCTGACAACCGAAGACCCTGCCGAAGCGGCGCGGATCGCGGCACAACTCGACCAGTATAATGAGGAGCGGCGCGCGATCGAATCGACGGTGCAGGAACAGGCCGAAGCACTGCTTGCCGCCCAGGGAAACCGGGCGGTGGCGGTGATCGCGGGCGCCGGCTGGCATCCCGGCGTCATCGGTATCGTTGCCGGACGGATCAAGGAAAAGGCGGGTCGACCCGCGATCGTCATTGCGCTGGACGACGCAGGCGTTGGCAAGGGATCTGGCCGTTCCATTTCGGGCGTCGATCTGGGCGCGGCGGTGCTGGCCGCGAAGGATAGCGGGCTGTTGGTCGCGGGCGGCGGGCACGCGATGGCGGCGGGGTTGACCGTAGCTGCGGACCGCATTGACGCGCTGGCGGATTATCTGGACGAACGGCTGTCCGCTGCGGTGGCAAAGGCGCGGGACGACCGCGCACTCCTCATTGACGCCGTGCTTGCGCCGACCGGCGTCAATCCGGACTTTGTCGCAGCGCTGGACCAGGGCGGTCCCTATGGCGCGGGTTGGCCCGCACCGCTGATCGCGGCCGGCCCGATGCGCGTCATCAAGGCGGACGTGGTGGGCAACGGTCATCTGCGCGCGATCATGGCCGGGGACGACGGCAGGTCCATCAAGACGATCGCGTTCCGTCGCGCTGAAACGGACCTTGGGCAGGCGATCCTTGCTGCTCCGCGTGATCGACGGCTTTGGGTGGCCGGTAAGGCCAAGATTGACGATTGGGGCAGCCGTCCTGCCGCCGAACTCCATCTGGAAGATGCAGCCTGGGCGGATTGAGCGAGTTTGCAATTTTCTTGGCGTTTAGGGGTTGACCCTTTTCCCGTCCCCGCCTAATTGCGCCCTCGCTTCGCAGCGCTGCCCGGCAGCGCCGCTGAACGGCCCCTTCGTCTAGCGGTTAGGACGCGGCCCTTTCACGGCTGAAACACGGGTTCGATTCCCGTAGGGGTCACCAGTCAAGCGATTTATCGCTTTGATTTTGGTTGGTAATTTAGAGAATCCATCGATTTGATACCACAGTCGTTCCCACGTTTGGCTTGGGTATTGATGGTATCAGACGAAATTTGGTGGGACAGCCTTCGGCGAGTTGGCTTTATACTTTTTGCTACTTACATGCTGCTTCGAAAAGCATGCACGATTGCTGCGATGTAGAGATAGACATTGACTGCGTAATTCATTATAATCTGCTCAGATATGAACTATATTTACATGTATAACGGTATATACGACAATTAATTTCACACAGGCACGCTCAGTATATCGATTGTTGTAAATAGAAATATTTAAATCTTGGGTAATATAATGGCCAATTGACATATAGTCTGTTTTTTTGAAAAAGCCAATTTAAATGGACCATTGCTATCTAAATATTTTTGGACGATAAACAGAATGTTATTGGTAAAAGCATCAATATCATGCTGCGCTAGGTTCCTGAGAATATCATCAATCTTTGATTTTATCTGGTCTAGGCTTTCATTGAGCCTGAAAACTCGCCGATTTTCCTGTTCTGTGCAAATCTCTGGCCTGGGGGCGGCTGGGATGTCGATGTAGATTTTGACCAGTTTGGGTAGGTGAAGATCACGCATTTGCTCGGCATCAACGCGATTGAAGCTGGGAATTTCTTCACGGCTCATCGCCACTTGGACGCCCTCTAAACTGGCCAATATACGTCGGATACGGTCTTGGGCCCCGGAAGGCACCGCTCGTCTCATAATCCACTGCAATAGCGGGGATGGGCGATGGTGATCGGTGATCGGTGATCTCCCGGCGTAGGCGGAACTGAGGTCTTGCTGAACAGGCGGCTCAGCCTGTCGACGATACTCATCGCGAAACTGTCTCCATACGTTGGCCCGCTGCCTGAGCGCCTGCCAGCGCTGCGCCTTGCGACCGCGCTGCACCACTGAATACCTGAAGCGCGTCAAACGATGGAAGCATGAGGCGGTCATCGATGCCATCCAAAAGCGGCTGGACCTGCTACCCAATGCCATGGGTATCCGCTGCCGGACCGTTGAGTATGTCTTCGGCACGCTCAAGTCCTGGATGGGCAGCCTCCACTTCCTGACCAAGGAGCTCAAAAACGTCAGAACCGAGATGAGTTTGTACGTGCTAGCCTACAATATGAAGCGGATGATCCAGATCATGGGCATTCAGCCACTCATTGCAGCGATCCGCACCTGAGATCGAGCCGCGCCTTTAACAAAATCGTGTGCAGCCTCTCATCGCACCAATATTCGATGCTTTTGCCGTGGCGCGTTTTTACACAGCCTCGACCAGACTTTGCCGTTCTTTGACAATCATTGCTGTCCCGATAGCTGTCATGCATTCACATTTATATTGGCTTGGTCTCAGGTAGCATAATCAACAACGGGATTGAGCAAGCGCGTTGCCCCGAGGTGCCGACAGAGCCTTGTGGTGGTCGGCGAAATTGCCGAAGGCCTCCAGGGAGTCCGCGATGGCTTTTTGCAGCCAACTTGCAAAACGCTGCTCGATCGCCGATCGCGCTATCCGAGAATCGGCGCGATATAGTTGATAGGTCTCACCAAGGCTGCGACAGCCCTCGGCGCAGCGCATAAGCTTTCCTGACAGCAGGAGAGATTCGGCAATGAGGGGCATGGCCAGCGCGATACCAAGCCCAGCTGACGCGGCCTCATACATCATGTGAAGCGTATCATATTCGCGCATCTGGGGCGGCGAACGGGACAGACCGGCCGACGTGAACCAGCGTTGCCAGAGCTGACCTGGCGAACGCACCGCCAGCAATGGATAGTCCGTCAGCATGGCATCACTGACAGGCGGCAATCGACCATCGGCCAGCCGTGGCGCGCAGACTGGAAACGCGCGGACGTCGAACATGCGTTCCGCGATCATATCATCGGGAACGGCAAGCCCTCCCCAAATTCCGATCTTCGCCTCGCCCGAACGTAGCACATTGAAATCCCGACACGGCACGAGTTCGATGTCGATATCGTGATGGTGTAGAAGTTCGGGCAGTCTCGGCAGCAACCAGCCTGAGGCGAAGGAATGCGATGTGGCCACGCTCAGTCTGCGCGGATTGATATCCACAAGCATCGTTGTGGCACGCTGGATCGTGCTGATCGCTGGTTCGATCAGCGCAAGATAGCGTCGACCGGCGGCATTCAGTACGAGGGTCTGACGAACGCGGTCAAACAGGATGACGCCCAGGAAGGTCTCAAGCCCTGAAATGCGTCGGCTGATAGCGGACGGACTGAGCGCCATATCGCGTGCCACAGATCGCAGGCTGTCGCCCCGGGCGGCGGCGACAAATATTTCGATGGCTTCCAGCGGCGGCGTTTTCCGGATCATGACACCACCAACGTAACTTGGTGATGTCACAGAATTGCGACATCAGCACAGTCATGCGCCGCGATCAGAATATGAAGTACATGACGGCAGGCGTTACGCCCCTTCGCCTGACGATCCTGTTGCTGATCGTCTATATGGTCGCTTTTGCTGACCGGCAGCTACCGGCGATGCTCGGGGAAGAGATCGCACGAGAATTCAAGCTCGGCGATACAGCGCTGGGCGCGCTCCACGGCTATGGATTTGCCATATTCTATGCACTCGCGGCAGTTCCAGCCGGATGCCTTGTCGATCATGTGCCGCGGCTGAGGCTGCTCGGCCTCTGCCTTCTGGTGTGGAGCACCGCTACCATCATTTGCGGCCTGGCACCCTCGCTTACCCAATTATCTGTCAGCCGTCTGGTCGTCGGCCTCGGCCAGGCCGCACTTGTGCCCGCCGCCTATTCGTTGCTCGGCGATGTTTGGCCGCGCAGCCGCACCGGTGTCGCCGTCGCGGGCTTTGCGATTGGCCCCTATCTGGGCGTAGGTTCGATGCTCTTGCTTGGCGGACAGCTTGCCAGCTTCACGAATTGGCGCCCGCCATTTCTCGTTGCAGGCCTGTTTGGCATAGGCATAGCGTTCATCGTGCTACGCTGGCCCGAATTGCCACCCCAAAAGAATATATCGATGCGCGAAGCAGCTCCTGCGCAGCATTGGGCAGCGACATTGGTGTATTTTCGAAACCATGTGGTCATAATTGCGGCAATAGATGGGGCCTTGCTGTTCGCGGCCATGGCCGTGCATGCCGTACTGGGCTGGGGCGTGATATGGCTGACGCGCTCACACGGTCTTTTGTTGGGGGAAGCTACGCTTGCGCTGGTCGCGGTAGTGCTTGTCGGCGGCGGTCTGGGAACAATCGCCGGCGGAATGGCCGGAGACCGGCTGGCCAGGTTCGACAACGGGCATGGCCGTCTCTGCCTGCTCGGCGCTGCGATGCTGGTTGCCGCGCCAACGGCTTGGGCCGCTTTCACGTCAGGGGGATCAACGGCCGCTCTTGGACTACTGACACTGTTAATTACCCTAGTCGCCATTGCTCTGGCCACCGGCCCGGCAGCGCTTCAGGATATTACACCTCCGTCGATGCGCGGTATCCAGCACGGCTTGGCAGTGTTTCTGGTCAATATGTTCGGCCTGGGACTTGGCCCGCTTTTGGTCGGTATGGTAAGCGAGACCTTCGATGACCGCGAAGCGGGGCTGGGCTCCGCGCTTGCGACCACCGTACCGGTCATGCTGTTCCTCGCGGCGACGATGGCGGCCACGGGCCGTTATGCCCGCTGCGCGCCGGGACGGCCGTTCTCCACCACGTAGCGGGCAAGACTGGCAGTGACGCTCTGCGAATCGGCGAGATCGGCGACGGCGCGCAGATCGATGTCGAGCTGCCCCGGCGTGACGTCGAGTAGAACGTAGCCGGCATGATGATTGTCCAGGAAGCGAACATGCGGATTGAGCGATTGCGCCGGACCGAACAAGGCCTCCGGGCCGTTGCGCGAGGCAAGGCAGGAGGTGACGATTTCGGTCGCTACCGGCACGGAATAGGGCTGGCTGAAATCGCGCTTCACATCATTTATCCAAAAGGAATGGACGTCCCCGCCCAAAAGTACGGGATTGCGCACGGCTGGTTGGGTCAGCGCATCGATGGCGCGGTCACGTGTCGCCGCATAACCATCCCAAATGTCGGAGTAACGTGCATCCGGCCCAGCTGGAAGATTGAGGCGTGAGAATAATGTCTGCTGGGCAATCAGGCTCCAGCGTGCCTGTTCGCGCGCCATCCCCGCCTTGAGCCAACGCTCCTCAGGCGCGCCCAGCATCGTGGTGCTCGTATCAAGGGCTTCGCCGCATCGATCAACGATCCGGCTGCCGCGTGCCTCGGCGGTCGAACAGGGCAGAGGCGTGCGATACTGTCGGCTGTCGAGCACATGGACGTTGGCGAGATCGCCCCAGCCGAAGCGTCGATAGAGGCGCAATTCACCATTTTGTCGAAAGGCGCTGGGTCGCAAAGGCATATGTTCGAAATAGGCCTGATATGCAGCCGCGCGCAATTTGACGAAAGTCGTCGTATCACCCGCGGCGGCTCCATGCACGCCAGCATAGTCGTTCTCGACCTCATGATCGTCCCAAGTGACGATGAACGGCATTGCGGCATGCGCGGCGGCGAGATGCGGGTCCGTGCGATATAGTGCATGGCGTGCGCGATAATCGTCGAGACTATGGGGCACGGGAGCGCCGAAACTTCGAACGTCAGGCCCGGCGCCAAAGGATTTCTCGTAGATATAGTCGCCGACCTGAAGCACCGCTTCGACATCATTGGCGATCATGTCGGCATAGGCGGTAAAGAAGCCCTGCTCCCAATGCTGGCATGAGGTGAGTGCGAGGCGGACCCGGTCTGGTCTCTTGGCAATCGTTGCCGTCCGCCCTGTGCGGCTGACCGCATCGCCAAGGTGAAAACGATAGAAATAGGGTCGTCCCGGTTGCAGCCCATCGACTTCCAGATGGACGGCACCCCCGCGGGCCAGAGGGGCGATCGTGCGGCCAGCGCGGACGATATTGTCAAAAGCCTCGTCAGCGGCGATCTCATACGCTGGCGAGGCATTCTCCCTTAACCCCGCTATGCGCGTCCATAGCACAAACCCCCCGGTCGTAGGTTCGCCCGACGCAACGCCCAGCGCAAAGGGATCGCTTTCCAGTCGAGGACGCGTTGTCCCCTGTGCCATGGCTCCACCGATCAGGAAACGAGCGGCGGCCAGCCCCGCTGCGCCCTGGAGCAGCCTGCGTCGGTCTATCATCAAAAGCGCGCAGACAGACGTGCGTAATAGGATCGGCCATTCACACCGATGGGCGTCTCCTCGCCAGTCGGGAAGCTTCCTCCGGTCGCCGCGATGACGCTGGCCTGATCGGCGATCTGGTCAGGTTGTGCGTCGAGGAGATTCTGAACGCCGACAGCAAGCCGCAGCCCCGGCATTATGGTATATCCCGCCGCCAGATCGACCGTCGTCTTGCCGCCGAAGGTTTGGGTGGCGACCAAGGGCGCAGAGGTGTAGGTTCCAAACGCCGCGACATTGGCCTGTACGTCCAACTTTCCATGGGTCACTTGGGTCTGCAGCGTGAACTTGTTGGCTGGCTGCGCCTGGGTCAGGAACAGGATCGATTTGGTGTTGAGGAGCGGCAGGGCCGGAAGCACGGCATTGGGTCGCAGATGGTCGAGCCTGTTGTCGAAAAAGCCATAGCCCGCCATAACCGACAATCGGGTATCGGGCGCGATATCCCCTTGCCAGCGCCCGGTGATCTCAATGCCCTTGGTCGTCGTATCCACTGCATTGGTAAAGAAGCGCACCTGCTGGAAATTGGTGATCCCGGCCTCGGTCAGAATGGCCACGACTGCTGCGCCGCCAAGCTGTTCGCTCAGCGCGATCCGGTCTTTGATACGGATATGGAAATAGTCCGCCGTGAAGGAGAAACCGCCGATCGGGCCGAACACGACGCCCGCCGAGACATTGCGCGATCGTTCGGCTTTGAGCTCGGTTGCACCGAGCGCCTGCGCCACAGGATCGGACACCGGCAGCGTGCCGACCGTGACCAACCTTCCGGCGCTTGTCGCGCCCTGTACCGCGCTGAAATATTGCTGCTGAAGCGAGGGTGCCTTGAACCCCGTGCCGATCGTTCCGCGGACGGCAACGCCTTTGGTAGCATCGAACCGGGCTGTCGCGCGCCATGTCGCCTTGCCGCCAAAGTCATGATAATGATCGTAGCGGGCGGCCCCTCCCAGCAATAATTGCTTAACCGGGCGCAGTTCCACATCGACGAACCCGGCATAGGCGTTGCGGCCTGCGTCGGTGGGATTGCGCGGATTGAAGCCCGAGAAGCCATCGGCCCCCAGACCGAAATAGGCGCTCGGGTCGCCATTGCGGATGCGATAGCTTTCATGGCGATATTGACCGCCCACCGCGATATTCCCGCCGGCCAATGTTCCAGCGAGCGGCTTTGCCAGCGTAAAGTCAGTGACATGCTGCTGATAGGTTACACCGCCTAAATCGAACCGGGTCGGACTCGCCAGGCCTAGCGACACATTGGCGGTGTCCCGCATGCGGAAATCGGCCTTGTTATATCCATAGGTCTGGCTGAGATCGGCGCGGAAACCGGCAAATTCGCCGCGCACGCCAACCGTCCCGCCAATATCCCAGATGCGCGGTTCGATGATCGGCAGAAAGCCATTGGGGTAGAGCGGCGAAAAATTTGGTACGCGAAAGCCCGCGCCATTGTTCGAGATTTTCCGGGTCAGCGTTCCAAAGCCATAGAGTGCAAAGTCGCCCAGCGGTACAGATGTATTGATTGCAAAATTGGCGACCGAGGATTTGGGGTCGCCGATCCGATAGGTGACGCGGCCGAAACGTTGGTCGATGAACGCGCGGTTGGTCGGCTGGCTGTGGCGGGCCAATGTGGTCACTGTGAGGTGGCCGCCATCGCCGACGCCGAACCCGGCGTTTGCCGTCACAAGGCCATTTTCGCCATCGCCATCTTCGGTCATACCGCCGATGATTTCGGCGGACCCGCCGCTGGCGTTTGATTTGAGGATGATGTTGACGACCCCCGCGATCGCATCCGATCCATATTGCGCGGCGGCACCGTCGCGCAGGATCTCGATCCGCTCGATGGCGCTTTCGGGGATGGTGTCGAGGTCCACACCCGCCGATCCTCGCCCTATACTGTTGTTGACGTTGAGGACGGCGTTGGCGTGGCGGCGCTTGCCGTTAACCAGGACGAGTGTCTGGTCAGGAGACAGGCCTCGCATGGTAATTGGTCTCGTGTTGGCGGCGGAGGCAGTGGTCGCGGCGCGTGCGAAATTGATCGAGGGCTGAAGGAAATTGAGAGCAGCCCGAGATCGCTGAACCCTGTGCCGACAATTGTATCGCCTGACACGACATCTATCGGCGCAGAGGAGGCCAGCGCCGCGCGCCCTTCCGATCGTGTGCCAGTTACGACGATGTCATTGGCAACCGGTTCCTTGCTCTCTGTCTGGGCATGAGCAGGGATGCAGACAAAGGCAATAGAGGCAATGATGGACGTTTTATGCATGGCCGATCCCCCGAGTGTGCGCTTGGCGCTCGGATAGAGCCGAACGATGACATGCGGTATCGACGAAACCGGGACAGTTGTTGCGCCAGGCGCAACAACGGGTTGTCGCCATGCAACGGCGGATGAGCGAGCGTCCGAACAAAAGGCTCGGTTCCGAGGTCGACCAGGTGGGCAGGTCAATGTGCTGGCCGATCTGTTCATCGAGCATGGATCACCTGAGCATATCAGGTCCAACAACGGTCCTCAGTTCGTCGCCCACGCGGTGCGCAAATGGCTGGGATGTCAATCGGCGTGCAAACGGG
>NZ_DJDV01000046.1:0-612 GCF_002431195.1 Sphingobium sp. UBA5915
TGGTGGCGGTGACGACGATGTCTTCGGATAGTGCCTCGGTGGCCGTTCCCGCCGGAGCCTCGTTTCGGGGTTCGGGTTCGGCTGGCAACGGTTCTGTCGGTGCTTGTTGCGCATATACCGAACTTGACCAAAACAGGGCGACAGACGCCATCAGCCAATGTTTCATAGCTCTCTCCCAACAGGTTATGTGATTGTCGAGGTGAGGATCGCTCGACCGGATCCAATCGTCCAATTCAAAGTGCGGGCGAGCTATTCCTGCCCCTAATAGGCGATCGAGCGACCAGCCTCGTGCAAATATGAGCGCCGCCGGTCACCCTTCCCGCTGAACAGCGGCAAGGCTGTCATGCATGACCACTGGATGCTCCGCGCCGGTAAAGTCGACGACCGCGTCCCAGTGTCGTGCGACATCGTCCAGCGTGAAGTCACCGCCGAAGCGATACCCGTTCGTTCGCTCCCAGCGCAGCTTGGCCATATAACCGGCCCCCACCTCAAACAGCCCTTTGGTCTCGGTGCAGAGCTCGTGCGCCAGCCAGCCCACCAGCGGGCTCACCGCTTCTGGCCGGAGACGGTCGAGCAACTCCTTGGGGAAAACCGTCTCGGTCATCCGCGACG
>NZ_DJDV01000046.1:992-13066 GCF_002431195.1 Sphingobium sp. UBA5915
CTGGCCGAAATTGCCATAGATACCGGCCGCTGAGGTCGTCATGATGACGCGGCCATAGCCTTTGTCGCGCAGAACGGGCCATGCCGCCTGGGTGACGGCACATGTGCCGTTCAGGTGAATGTTCTGCAGCAACGTCCAGTCCTGGTCCGTCATCTTGTGGAAGCTGACGTCTCGCAGAATGCCGGCATTGTTGACCACGACGTCCACCGTGCCGAATACCTCCAGAGCTGTTTCGACGATTCGCGCGCCGTCCGTGACGGAGTCGTAATTCGCGACCGCCTCGCCGCCGATGGATCGGATTTCCTCCACGACCCGATCGGCTGCTGCGGAGGAACTGCCGTCGCCCGTGCGGCCGCCGCCCAGATCGTTGACGACCACCCGCGCGCCGCGCGCGCCGAACATCAGCGCGTGTTGGCGCCCTAGCCCCCCGCCGGCACCCGTGACGATCACGACCCTCCCGTCGTAGCGAAGTCCGTCCGTCATTGGGCCCCCTTTTAGCGAAATGCGCCCACGCCGGTTAGCGCGCGCGATATGATAAGTTTTTGGATTTCGGTCGTGCCGTCGGGAATCGGGCAGATAATCGCCTCGCGCACCAGCCGTTCGACGATAAACTCGCGCGTGACACCGTTGCCGCCGTGAATCTGGAGCGCGTCTCGTGTCACGCCGATCGCCATCTCGGTCGCGAACCATTTAGCCATCGCGCACTCGGTCTCCGCGCGCACCCCGGCATCGACCAGCGCAATTGCCCGGTGCGTCAGCAGCCGTGCGGCGTCGATTTGTGTCGCCATGTTAGCCAACTTATCAGCGATGAGTTGGTGACCCGCAATCTTGCGGCCATGCTGCGATCGCTCTTTGGCATAGGCGATCGCCTCGTCCAGCGCGCGACGCGCGATGCCGATACTCCACATCGCCATGTGGCAGCGCGCGATCTCGAAGACCTTCAACGTGTTGCGCAGGCCGTCGCCGGGTTGGCCCAGCATGTTGTCCACCGGCACGCGGCAATCGGAGAGAAATATCTGTGCGGTCGACTGGCCGTTCAGCGCCATCTTCTCGATATCGCGCACCTCGTACGGGCTTTCGGCGCGATCGATCAGGATGTGGCTGATTTGGTTCTCGCCGGTGCGGCATGTGCAGACCAGCAAATCAGAATAGGCACCGTTGGTTATCCAGGTCTTCTCGCCGTTGATGACCCAATGATCGCCGTCGCGCACCGCGCGTGTCCTCACCGCCGCCACATCAGAACCGACATCGGGTTCGGAAATACCCATCGAGACGAACAACTCGCCGGCGACGAGGCCCGGCAGATAACGCTGTTGGATGCCCTGCGAGGCGCTTCGCCGGATGAGCTCCGCGCCGACCGCGTTGATGAAACCGGGAATGGCGACGTCGAGCGACGAATAGACGATCTCTTCGAAGATCAGGAGATGGGTCAGCCAGCCCATGTCGAGACCTCCCCACTCCTCGCCATGAGGCGCGGTGATATGACCAAAAGCGGTCAGCTCGCCGGTCCACTTCTGCATCAAAGGACGAGCAATAAATCCATCGCCATGCGCTCGAATCTCAGGCTCGAGCTTGTCGTCGAGGAAGCGGCGGACACTCTCGACCGCCATCCGTTGCTCGTCATTGGGTAGGAATTGCATGCGATACGCTCCATTAGCGGCCAAGGATGGTGACCGCGACGACAGCCTCCTCTACGCCCAACACGCCGCCGCCATTCTGCGCGACGGCGATACGCGCGCCGTCGACTTGGCGGCCGTTTGCCTCGCCGCGCAGCTGCGCGACCAGCTCATAAATCTGTCCCAGCCCGGTTGCCCCGATCGGATGACCCTTGCATTCGAGGCCTCCCGAGGTGTTAACCGGGATGCGACCTCCGATGACGGTGTCGCCGCGCTCTGCCGCAAGCCCGCCCTCACCGGGCGGCACGAGGCCGAGCGCCTCGATTTCGATGATTTCGCCCATTGCCGTGGCATCGTGCACCTCGGCTACGTCGACATCCGCCGGATCGACGCCAGCCGTCGCATAAGCACGTGTTGCCGCCAGTCGGGTGACGTGCCGGTCATAGTCGTAAGGGCTCCGTTCGGAACTGGTCTGCAGCACCGAGGCAAGAATGCGGATGCTCCGGTCGCGGGCCGCGCCGAGCTTGCGCAGTCCGGCGGCGTTACAGATCACCGCAGCGGCAGCGCCATCACTGATCGGCGAACACATCGGCAGAGTTAGAGGAAATACAATCGGCGCCGCCGCCAGCACCGCATCGACGGTATAGGGCACGCGATACTGCGCCAGCGGGTTGTTGACGGAGTGGACATGGTTCTTCGCCGATACCGCCGCGATCTGTTCTTGCGTCGAACCATAGGTCTTCATGTGGGCGCGCGACATCGCCGCATAGATGTCCATGAACACGCTGTAGGGCTGGGTCGACGCCGATCCTTCAGGCACCGCGATGCCTTCTCCCATCGCCAACAATATGTCCCGGTTCCGTGCCGTTTCGTGCACGTCCCATGCTCCATCGAAGGCACTGAACATCAACGCCTTGTCGGGCGAACACATCTTCTCGGCGCCGAGCGCGAGCACGATATCGGCCGTACCCGAGCGGACGTAGACGCTCGCCATATGCACCGCAGTGGAGGCAGTCGCGCAGGCATTCTCGACATTGACGACGGGCACACCCTCGATGCCGATCGCCCGCGCGATCAGCTCGCCTCGGATCATGTCCTGGCCTTCCATGTGGCCTTGCACGCAGTTACCGAAGAACACCGCTTCGATATCGCTAGGCCCGCAACCGGCGTCGGCGAATGCCTGTATCGAGGCGTCGGCCGACAGGTCCTTGAGGCTCCTGTCGAGCTGTTTGCCGAATTGCGTCATGCCGACGCCGGTGATGAAGATGTCGCTCATTGGCCTGTAAACTCCGGCTTGCGTTTCTCCGCGAACGCCGTGAGCCCCTCGCGGAGGTCATGCGAGAAAGCGTAAGCGGCCATGATCTCCAACTCCCGGCGCAGGCCGTCCTCGAGCGTAGCGTCGCCGGCGACTGCGCCAAGCTCCTTCATCCGCGCCAGGCCGAGCGGGCTCTTGGTAGCGAGAATCTCTGCTAGCGCCTGTGTCGTTTCGATCAGTGCCTCCTCTGGCACGATCTGGCTCACCAGCCCTGCGCGCTCCATCTCCGCGGCAGAGACGAACTCGCCTGTCATCATCAGACGCGTGGCGCGTGCCGGTCCGATCTTGCGAGGCAGACGGATCGAGCCACCGCCGCCCGGTAGAAGCCCGTAGTTGGCATGCGCATCGCCGAATTTCGCGACGTTAGCAGCGACCACGATATCGCAACACAAGACAAGTTCGAGCCCCCCGGCCAATGCCAGTCCGTTGACCGCCGCGATAACCGGGAGACGGGAGGATTCGATACGTGTGAAGGTATTCCCTAGCTCTTCGAGGAAGTGCGCCAAAGGCTCGGCGATCGACCCGCCATGAGCATTTAGCGCCGCGAGATCGGCTCCAGCGCAAAACGCACGCCCCGCGCCTGTAAAGATTAACGCCCGAATGTGGGGATCAGCCTCTGCCGCCGCTATAGCCGCCTGCAATTCATCTGCCAGATCGAGCGTCAGGCTGTTCAATGCTTCTGGCCGGTTGAGGTGAACCCAGAAGGCCGGGCCACGCTTCTCGACGATGATGGTTGCGAACGCCAAGATGGTCTCCACGATTGGGTTAGGAATGGCGGCGATCACGCACCCGAGATCCGGCTGATGTGACCTGACCAATAAGGCTCGCGCAGTTTTGATCGGAGTACCTTGCCAACGTTGCTGAGCGGCAGCGGATCGGTGGTGAAAACCACCTTGCTGGGCTTCTTGAACGATCCGATCCGGCGGCTGACCAGATCAACGATATCCTGTTCGAGAAGTTCGACGCCGGGCGCGACGACGACCAGCGCGAGCGGCGTCTCACCCCATTTCTCGTGTGGGATGCCGAACACAGCGGCGGCGATCACCTGCGGATGATCGGCGATCACATTCTCGATTTCAGCCGGATAGATATTGTATCCGCCCGACACGATCAGATCATTCGCGCGGTCGAGCAGGTAGAGGAACCCGTTGGCGTCGATGCGACCGACGTCCCCCGTCTTGACCCAGCCGTCGACCATACGCTGCGCGGTTTCCTCGGGATCATTCCAGAAACCCTGCATTTGGCCGTTTTCGAATCGGGCGACGATCTCTCCCGGTTCGTCGGGCCCGAGCACGCGGCCATCGGCATCGCGGATCTCGAGATCGACGAAGGGCATAGCCCGGCCTACCGACTGGAGCGGCGTCGACCCTTCGACCTGGCCGAACCATTCCTTAGGCCCCAGCGAGGTGACGGGCAGGATCTCGGTTTGTCCGTAGGCGGTATGCAGTATCTCGTCGCCGAAGATTTCGCGCGACTTACGCAACGTTGCCTCGGATACCGGCGCGGAGGCGCTCAGCAGACATTTCAGCTGTGAAAAAACGTGCCCGCGAGGATTGCCATGTTGAACGATCGCATTGAGCATGGTCGGCGCAACGAAGGCATAACCGACCCCCTCGCGCTCCAACATGTCAAGGAAGCTCTCAGGATCGAACGCCTCCACCATGATATTGCGTCCGCCGATCGCCCAATAGGGAGAGAACATGAAGCCGGATGCGTGCGATAGCGGTGCGACGTGAAGCACCGTCGCGCCCGGCTCGGGCTTCGGACCCACAGCCTGAAAGCCGGCGCAGCAGGTCATCCATGTCCGATGCGTATAGGCGACACCCTTCGGCGTACCCGACGTGCCGCCGGTGTGGCGGATAACGCAGATGTCGTCCGGTGAGATCATTGGATTCGGATCGCTCTCCGACGCTTGGGCGAGCCATCCCTCATAGCCCGCATCGCGCACGATCAGGCGATCGAGGCTGGGCAGTTGGATGTCGAGGCCGACGACCTCTGGCAGCAGCGCCTCGTCGACGAGCGCTAGGCGGCAGCCGGTGTTACGCATCATATGGGCATGCGACTCGCGCCGATTTCGGGCGTATAGCGGTACGCGAACGAAGTTACCGATCGCCGCCGCGAGAAAGATGTCGGCTGCCTCGATCGAGTTCTTCTCCAGCGTGGCGACTTTGTCACCCGGTTGCAGCCCCGCCTCAGTCAACGCGTTCGCCAGTCGGGTGCCCCGCGACCACGCTTCGGCAAAGCTGAACCGGCGATCGCCATGAGCAAGCGCCTCATGGTGTGCGAAGTAGCAGGCGGCGCGGCGCAGCTGGGTACGCAGTTCCATCAGTTCCGCCCCGCTGACGAGGCGGCGCCAGGTTCGATCGCGCAGCGTGCGCGCACTTGGATCCTCGCCATCGAATTCGTGCTCCATTCAGGCTGTGACCGCCGATTGCAATGTCGATAGTCGGATAGATCGTCTCGACGGTCCAATTCATTGTTAGCAACCTGTATTCCTGTCGCTCATACAAGCTGAATCGCCTCGCTATGCCCGCCTGGAATGGTAAGGCGATCGAATGAATTGGCTGCTTCGTATCGGGCATGCGACTATCCCGATAATTGCCCGGTTGCAGGGAGAGGATTGCGCATGAAGGATCATGGTCCGCTTGCCGGTGTCAGAGTCGTCGAAATCGCAGGCATCGGCCCCGCGCCATTTTGCGGAATGCTGCTGGCCGATCTCGGAGCAGACGTCGTGGTTGTCGATCGCGTCGTGCCCAATCCGGATACGATTGACCTGGGTCGTGATTCGATCCTCAATCGCGGCAAGCGATTTATGGCCCTCGATCTCAAACAACCGGAAGGGATCGAGGGTGTCCTGAACCTTGTCAAGCAGAGTCACGCATTGATCGAGGGAATGCGCCCAGGCGTCATGGAGCGGTTAGGCCTTGGACCGGATATCTGTTTCGAGCGCAATGCAGCGCTCGTGTTCGGCCGGATGACCGGTTGGGGACAGCATGGGCCGCTCGCGCAGGCGGCAGGCCATGACATCAACTATATCGCACTTTCCGGAGCACTCTGGTATGCTGGTGAGCCCGGCTCCCCTCCAATCACGCCGCCCGGTCTCGTCGGCGACATCGGCGGCGGCGCGCTCTATTTGGCGGTCGGCCTGCTCGCGGCGATTCTGAGCGCTCGAGAAACGGGCAAAGGACAGGTCGTGGATGCTGCCATTGTCGATGGCAGCGCCCACATGATGAACCTGCTCCTCAGCTTGAGGGCCGCAGGGCATTTTGTGACCGAGCGTGGCCGCAGCATTCTGGACGGTCCACACTGGTATGCGACGTACCGATGCGCGGACGACCGCTTCATCTCGCTGGGATCGCTCGAGCCAAAATTCTACGCGCTGCTAAGACAAAAGCTCGGCCTCGCCGACGATCCGGCTTTCACAAACGGATACGATCCCGAAAGCTGGCAAGACCTCAGACGGCGTTTCGAAGTCTTATTTCGGCAGCGAACGCGCGACGAATGGTCGGGCTTGCTTGAGGGAACCGACACTTGTTTTGCACCGGTGCTTGATCCAGACGAGGCTGCCTCGCATCCTCATATGGTCGCCCGGCGTGTGTACGTATCGGTCAATGGGTCCATACAGGCAATGCCTGCTCCCCGCTTCTCAGGCACGCCTCTAACTGGATTAACCGCCGATCCGTCGTAGCCTGCCAGCTTCAGCGGATGTGCGTTTCTGGCCAACGCCACGACGTCGTTGTAATGTGGGGAATAGAAGGGGTGACTACACGAAAGTGACGTAACTGCACGCTAAGGGCGAACGGATAGCGAACACATGTGGCGGGCAGATTTCCGCTACGAACACGGTCCGCTTATTTTCGGACGATATGCCCACAGGTTGGCTGTCATGAGGGTGTAGCCACCTTCCCCATCGGGACGAAGAACAGCCAGAAAGTCCCGATCATCGCGTATCTGCGCATGAGCGATTGCTGATGCGGGAACTATATGCCTGTTTTCCTTACCTTGGATCACTCGTTTGATCCGTACTTGAAGGTTATACTGGCTCCGCCAATTTGGCAGACCATCGGAGCCGGGACTGGCCTTTGAGCTAATCGTCACTATGCGTCCGACAACGGCAAGGTCTCCACATGCATATTCTAGCGCATCTGCGGCCTCGCCATCTTGGACCGTGGCGCATCCGCTGAGGGCACAGAGTAGCGGCAATAGCAGTTTGCGGAGCAACGCTCGATGTTCCGACAGCATGCAGGTAATTCCCAAGTTCATGGCGTTTTTTGTTCCAGTGCCTTGTAGAGAGCTGTCTTCCCGATCTTGAGGCGCGCGGCGGCTTCGCGAACAGTTAGGCCCGCTGCGATATGCGCCCGCGCCTTGCGTAGCTTGTCGGGGGTGACGACAGGGCGGCGACCACCCTTGTTACCCCGATCGCGCGCGGCCTTGAGGCCAGCATGGGTGCGTTCCCGGATTAGATCTCGCTCGAATTGGGCAAGCGAGCCAAAGATGTTGAACACCAGCATCCCGCCCGAAGTGGTAGTGTCGATGTTTTCGGTGAGCGAGCGGAATCCGATGCCGCGCGCCGCAAGCTCGCCGACTTTCTCGATCAGATGGCTCATTGAGCGCCCAAGACGATCGAGTTTCCAGACCACCAGCGTGTCGCCGGTACGCAGATAGGCGAGCGCCTCGGCCAGGCCAGGCCGATCGGTCTTGGCGCCGGACGCATGGTCGTCGAAGATGCGCTCGCATCCGGCCACATTCAGCGCGTCATGCTGAAGCGCCAGCTTCTGATCGCCGGTCGATACCCGCGCATAGCCGATCAGTGCCACGACCGGTCCCAATCTGTCCGTTTTCCCATCAATTTGCATTCTTGTCCGAATCGCCATCGCGGGTCCAGAGTTGACGGACATATTCATGCTGACCGCCAGAGGACCGTCTGACGGACTCGCAAAGCGAAGGAGATGATGCGTGGCGAGACGGCGACTGGTGAGCCCGGAAATCTGGGCGGGGCATTATAGCGCGCCGCTCGATGAGCGCGAGATTGCGCGGCACTATACGCTGACCAGCGACGACGTGGAAATTGTCGGCCGCCGTCGCGGCGATGCCACCCGGCTCGGTTTCGCGATGCTCCTGCTCACTATGAGATGGCCTGGCCGTGCGCTGGAAGCGGGCGAAGTCCCGCCCGCTCCTGTGCTCGCCTATGTAGCGCAGCAACTCGACATCGCGCCTGAAGCCTTTGCGGCCTATGCTCATCGGGACCAGACCCGTCGCGAGCATCTCGTTGAAATCCGACGATCGCACGGGTTCAGGATCTTCGACCGCGACGCCTTCCGTGAAGTTGTCGCCTTCTCGATCCCGATCGCGCAGACCATCATCCATCCCGGCCAGATGGCAGGGGTCATCGTCGATGAACTCCGCCGTCGGCAGATCCTCCTGCCTTCTTCGTCGATTCTCGAAGCGGTACTGCGACGGGCTCGCCAGCAAGCTGAACAGCTTACCTATGAAGTGCTCACAAATGGCCTGCTGCCCGACACACTACAGGGCCTGGACGATTTGCTGGCGCGACGGTCGGGGCAGGCCACCACATGGCTATCCTGGCTACGCAATGCGCCACAGTCGCCGGCAGCGCGCACCATCCTGCGCCTGATCGAACGGCTCGCCTATGTCCGCGCGCTGGGCCTCGATCGCGCCCGTGCCGACATGATCCCGGCTTTGACTTTTGACAGGCTGGCGGACGAAGGCAGCCGCATCACGCCCCAGCACCTTGGCGAACTCAATGCCCTACGGAGACATGCAACACTGGCGGCAACCGGCATCCGCCTTGAGGAAAGCCTGACCGACGCGGCCCTGACGATGTTCGACAAGCTGTTGGGGAGCATGGCGCGCCGCGCCGAGAACCGGACTCGCGACAAAGCCCTAAAGACGGTGCGCGAGCTGCAAGGCCATCTCCGGACGCTCACGGGATCTTGCCGGCTCCTCATCGACGCGCGCACCAAGGGCGTGGATTTTCTGGCGCAGATCGAGGCGCTGGACTGGCAGCGCTTCGCCGTGGCCGTCGAGCAGGCCGAAGTGCTCGGGCGACCGGAAACCGTCGATCGCACGGCCGAATTGATCGAGCGGCATCGCACTGTGAAGCTCTTTGCCGGTGCCTTTCTCAACACCTTTGAATTTCGCGGCGCCGGTGCGGTGCAGGGGCTCCTGTCAGCGCTGGCCATCATCGCGGAGCTCTACCAGACCGGCAAAAGGCGCTTGCCTGATCGCGTGCCGCTGCGCTTTGTGCCGTCCGCATGGCGGCCGTTCGTCCTGCGCGATGGCATCGTCGATCGTGCCGCCTATGAACTATGCGCCCTGTCGCAGCTACGTGAACGGCTGCGAGCGGGAGACATTTGGGTCGCGGGAAGCCGGCAGTTTCGCGATTTCGACAGCTATCTCATCCCGCCGGCGACCTTTGCGGCGCTTCACGAGAAGGGGCCTTTGCCGCTAGCCATCGAAACGGATTTCGAGCGCCATATCGAGGAAAGGCGCACCAGGCTCGACACGGCGATCGAACAGGTGACGATCCTCGCGCGTCAGGGCGAGCTGCCCCAGGTGAGGCTTGACGAAAACGGCCTCATCATCTCGCCGCTGAAGGCGGCAACGCCGCCCGCCACCGAGATTGCCCGTCGCGCCGCCTATGATCGACTGCCGCGCGTGAAGATCACCGATCTTCTGCTTGAGGTCGATGCCTGGACCGGGTTCAGCGAATGCTTCATCCACCGGCGTTCGGGTAGGGAAGCCGACGATCGCAATGCCCTGCTTACCGTCATCCTCGCCGACGGCATCAATCTCGGCCTCACGCGGATGGCGGAAACCTGCCGGGGCGCAAGTCTGCGTCAGCTCGCCCATCTTCACGACTGGCATATTAGCGAGGCCGCTTATGGCGAAGCGCTGGGAAGGCTGATCGACGCCCATCGCGCCATGCCACTCGCCGCGCTGTGGGGAGACGGCACCACTTCGTCGAGCGACGGACAGCAATTTCACGCTGGCGGTCGTGGGGCCGCGATCGGCGACATCAACGCACGCAGCGGCAACGAACCGGGCGTCGCCTTCTACACCCATGTCTCGGATCGATATGATCCCTTCGCGAGCAGGGTGATCGCGGCGACTGCCGGCGAAGCGCCTTATGTGCTGGATGGCTTGCTGTATCATCAGACCGGCCTGACGATTGAGGAGCACTACACCGATACAGGCGGGGCATCGGACCATGTGTTCGGCCTCATGCCTTTCTTCGGCTACCGCTTCGCGCCGCGCCTCCGCGATATCAGGGAGCGTCGCTTGCACCTCCTGCCTGGCCAGGAATCTGGCCAGCTGCTCACTGGCATGACGGCCGAGCCGATCGCATTGGGTCATGTCGCCGCGCATTGGGACGAACTGCTGCGGTTCGCCACATCGATCCGCACCGGCACCGTCACCGCTTCGGCGATGCTCCGCCGGCTGTCCGCCTATCCCCGACAAAATGGACTGGCCCTCGCGTTGCGCGAGCTTGGCCGCCTCGAACGCTCGATCTTCATGCTCGACTGGCTGCGCGACATTGACCTGCGCCGGCGCACCCAGGCGGGCCTCAATAAGGGTGAAGCCCGCAATGCGCTCGCCCGCGCGCTCTTCTTCAACCAACTCGGCGAGCTGCGTGATCGGCGCTTCGAGAACCAGACTTATCGGGCATCGGGCCTCAATCTGCTCGTCGCCGCCATCATCCTGTGGAACACCCGCTATCTCGAAATGGCGTTGGCTGACATCGGTACGCCCGACGAGATCGCACGCCACATCGCACCGTTGGGCTGGGAGCACATCTCGCTGACAGGGGACTATAGCTGGAATGTCGAAGATCGCCCAGATCCGGATGCCTTGCGGCCGCTGCGCGCCGTCAGCTCCTTGCTCGCCGCGTGACGTTCGCTATCCGTTCGCCCTTACCGTGCAGTTGCGTCACTTTCGTGTAGTCACCCCTAGAATATCAGTCGCAAACTGATGCCTGATTCATTGTGCTGCTCCTCTTCAAATGGCGGAAAACAGGGATTGTTGGTTCTCGTCTTGAGTGCGACACGGGCCTTTTCGCGAGATCGCGGCTTGGATTTCGGGCTTTGCCAGGTCCGCGGCGCGGATTTGATGCGGTGAACCGGGCATAACCTGCTCGGTCGGGAGCAAGCCAGCGTCGACGACACGGCGGATTTTGTGGTTTGTGACACCGAACTTGGCTGCCGCCTCCGACATGGTGAGCCATTCACCACCCGTGGTTCCGGCGGAACGATAGCTTTCAATCTTATGGACACGGCGCAGCGAGCTGACGCGATGCCCGGTCCATGTCTTGCCCTGACCCGTCCGCATGCCCATACGGTTAAGGGTCGCGGCGACATCGGCATCGGACCACCGCGCCGCCATCGACCGGATGATCGCCATCGCTTCTTCGGGCGTGCGCTTGGTATGTTCTCCGGTCTTGGGCTTGCGGATGCGAACCTGAGAATGCTGCCCGCCTTGCCAGTGAATGGTAAGCTCGACTTCCTGCCCATCGTTGTCGACGGTGGCGACGATATCCTTCACCAGCGCTCGCAACAGCCGATGCCGGAACCGCATATCAACGTCTGGGGCATTCCAAGCCGCTTTGAGATCGTGAGCCAGGCCGGCGAAATCAGGCATGGCGGCGTCCTCGCGCACTTGTCGTTCGTTGAGCCGCGCCTCGCAGGCCTCGACACGGCGCAGCGTCGCTTCCCAGCTTTTCTCCAGTTGAGCGGCGATCAACCGGTTATCGGGGTCGCAGGCGGCATAGCGTCGCTCGGCAAGCGAGGCCTCGTAACGGGCTTGCTGCAAATCCAGCTCGACCATCTGCCGCCTTTGCGCTTCGCCTTCGAGATGCATACGCTCTGCCTCCAATGCCGCGTCGATCGCCAAGGGCTCTACGGCGCGCAGCAGTTCCTCTATAACTGCCACATCCGTTCGAGCGGTCGCAGCGGTAGATATGATAGCCGATGCGGCGGCCGACATAAACGACACACAGGCGGCGGCCACAATGACCACAAGTGAGCATGCCTGCGAGGAAAGCCTTGCCACCACGGCCGGACTTTATGCCGCCGGCCTTGCCGTATTGAGTAGCCCCTAGTTTTCTAGAGGCTGTTATGGACTTG
>NZ_DJDV01000109.1:0-38216 GCF_002431195.1 Sphingobium sp. UBA5915
CCCTTGATGTCGAAGAATTTCTGCTCCTCGAAATTGAAGAGCGTGCGGTAGAATTCGCTCCACACGCGCATCTGGCCTCGCCGCACATTGTGGGTCAGGTGGTCCAGCAGGTCCAGCCCGACGCTGTTGGCCGCTTCCTTGTCGCGCCAGCCGGGCATTTCCGCCCAATTGGCATACAGATCCTCGCCATCCTTGATGAAATAGAGATAGGCGCCGCCAATCCCTTCGATCACCGTGTCATCCTCTTCCGTGGCCTTGGCCCCATGATCGAGCGCCCAGGCAAGCGCGGCCTGCGGATCGGCCACACGGAACGCCATGGCGCTGGCGGACGGTCCATGCACCCCGCGAAAGGCAGCAACCCGCCCGGCATCGTCCCGGTTCAGCATCAGGTTGATGCGCCCCTGCTTGTAACGGGTGATATTCTTGGTCGGGTGACGATGGGTCGCGGTAAAGCCCAGCGCCTCGAACTGCGCGGCCATGGCGTCGGGATCGGGCGAGGTGAATTCGACGAATTCGAACCCGTTGAGGCCCAGCGGGTTGGTGGATGCAGCGTCGGGCTGCTGGTCCAGCATGGTGGCGGTCATAAAGGCTCCTCTTCCTTCTGTCTGGCATAGGCCTGAGTGCCGCGCGTCAGCACGCGGTCCTCAGGCGCGATGGTATCAGTGTCATAATCAGGCAGCGCGACGAGATCGGCGTAGAGTGGGGCGAAATCCGTCTGCGTCGTTTGCGCCAGCAACTGCTCGAAACTGTCGATGACGAAATAGCTCTGCTGGAAATCGTCGATGCGATAGCAGGTGCGCATGATCCGTCGCAGGTCAAAGCCGATGCGGTTGGGTGACGGGTCCTCCAGCGCGAAATGCGATTCGGCGTTGGATGACACGATCCCCGCGCCATAAAGGCGCAAGCCCGCATCCGTCTGGATCAAGCCGAATTCGACCGTATACCAGTAAAGCCGCGCCAGCTTCGCGATGGCGCCCATTCCGTCCGCGCGCAGTCCGCCGCGGCCGTAGGCCTGCATATAATCGGCGAACACAGGGTTCGCGAGCAGCGGCACATGGCCGAACACATCGTGGAAGATATCCGGTTCCTGAAGATAATCCTCCTGCGCGGGCGTGCGGATGAACCGGCCGGCCGGAAAGCGCCGATTGGCAAGATGATCGAAAAAAACGCGGTCGGGCACCAGTCCCGGAACCGCAACCACTTCCCATCCCGTCGCCGCGCGGAGCCGTTCGTTGAGCGCCCCGAATTCAGGGATGCCCGGCCGATCCATGCGCAAGATACCCAGGCCCTGAAGGAATTCGGGCACCACCCGCCCCTCCAGCATCGCTGCCTGCCGTTCGAACAGGCGGTCCCACATTGCGTGGTCATCCTCGCTATAGGCGTTCCAGCCCTGCGTAATTGTCCAGTCGGCACCAGCGCCGATGGGCGGGTTTTCGGCATCCATCTCCATAGCCACACCATCGCAGATCGCCGGCGAAAATGCTTTTCAAAATTCCTGTGAGACAGGGGTGAGACGTAAAGATTTTTCATGATATAGCAGTTTTATGACGAATTCACCCGCCCTTGACCCGCTTGACTGCCGCATTCTCGCAGAGTTGCAGCGTGACGCCACGCTCAGCAATGCCCAACTGGCGGAGCGGGTGGGCAGCACCGGGCCGTCCTGCTGGCGGCGCGTCCGCGCCATGCAGGACCAAGGCCTACTGCGCCGCGCAGTCTGGATCGCCGACCCCCATGCCCTGGGACAGGGCGTCATCGTTTTGTGCCATGTGCGGATGAAGGAATTTTCGGCCGAAGCCATTGCCGCGTTCGAGGATTTCGTGCGCGCCCACGAACAGGTGATGGAATGCTATTCGATGTCGGGCGAATGGGATTATCTGCTCCGCGTCGTCGCCTCCGACGTCGCGGACTATGAGCATTTTCTGATGCGGACCTTGCTTAAACATCCCTCGGTCGCGGGCGCATCGTCGCAATTCGCGCTCTCGACCACCAAATATGAAACGGCGCTGCCGGTACGCTAAGCCGGGATTTTACTCTTGCTCCCGTCCTGTTACCATGCACAAAGCTTGCCAGCCGCCCAATGGCTGCCAATCTATGCGCGCGAACCCATGGCTCGCCAAGGATGACAGGATGCACGACGTGACAGTTCAGGACCGGCCGACCCCGGCCCACCCCCTCGCCCCGCAGGAAGTGGGCGATGGCCTGTCCGTGATCTCGATCGCGAAAAGCTATGACAAGCGCGTTGTCCTGTCCGACGTGTCGCTGACCGTGGGCAAGGGCGAAGTGGTCGGCCTGCTCGGCCCCAACGGCGCGGGCAAGACGACCTGCTTCTATTCGGTCATGGGACTGGTCCGCCCCGATCGCGGCCGGATCGTGCTGGACGGGCAGGACATCACCGGCCTGCCCATGTATCGCCGCGCGATCCTGGGCCTGGGTTATCTGCCACAGGAAACCTCGATTTTTCGGGGGCTGAGCGTGGCGCAGAATATCAGCGCGGTGCTGGAACTGGCCGAACCGGACAAGGCGGCCCGCGCGGCGCGGCTTGAACAGCTGCTCGACGAATTTGGCCTTACCCGGCTGCGCGATTCATCGGCCATGGCGCTGTCGGGCGGCGAGCGTCGCCGCTGTGAAATCGCCCGTGCCCTGGCGGCCAACCCCTCGATCGTGCTGCTCGATGAACCCTTTGCCGGCATCGACCCCCTGTCGATAGCCGACATTCGCGATCTGGTGAAGGACCTCAAGAATCGGGGCATCGGCGTTCTCATCACCGACCATAATGTGCGCGAAACGCTGGAAATCGTCGATCGCGCCTGCATCATCTATGGCGGTCAGGTGCTGTTTGCCGGCAACCCCACCGAACTGGTCGCCAATACTGAAGTCCGTCGCCTGTATCTGGGCGAAAATTTCCAGCTGTAACATGGGGCGGGGGCGGCCTTTCCTCCTCGACCGGGCGCCCGCCTGATGGCGCTGGGGCCGCGCCTCGACATTCGCCAGAGCCAGTCTCTGGTCATGACACCGCAATTGCAGCAGGCGATCAAGCTGCTGGCGCTGTCCAATCTGGAACTCGACGCCTTTGTCGCGGGCGAACTGGAAAAGAACCCGCTGCTCGACACCGGCCCAGATGATGCGCCTGTCGCGACCGATGGCATCGACCGGACTGTCGAGGCCCCGACGCTGGCGGCCGAAAGCGGAGCGAGCGACGATCTGATCGCGCAGGGCCTCGGCGCGGCCGACAGCCCACTCGACGTCGATCATGGCGCGGAAACCTTCATCGACGATGGTCCCGGCGACCGGATCGCCTCGGCGATGGGCGCCAGCGGGGGCATGGAGCCGATCGGCGGCGGCTATGCCGAGGATGCACCCGACTTTGACAGTTTCGCTGCGCCCGACAGCAGCCTTCAGGAACATCTAATGGATCAGGCGCGCGCCGCCATGTCAGGCATGGACCTGCTGATCGCATCGCAGTTGATCGGCCAGATCGACGAGGCGGGCTATCTGGAGGCGAACCTGCTGGCGACCGCCCATGGCCTGGGCGTGCCGCTGCATCAGGTCGAACGGGTGCTTGGCGTCATTCACGGCTTTGACCCCACGGGCGTTGGCGCGCGATCGCTGGCCGAATGCCTCGCTCTGCAAGCCAAGGAGGCGGATCGTCACGACCCCTGCATGGCGCGGCTGCTCGCCAATCTCGACCTGCTGGCCAAGGGTGCCCTCCCCCAGCTGCGCCGTATCTGCGGCGTGGATGAAGAGGACATGGCCGACATGATCGCCGAATTGCGCGGCTATGACCCCAAGCCCGGCCTGCGCTTTTCCGCCTCCACCGCCGCCCCGGTAACGCCCGACCTCTTCATTCGTCCCGCGAGCGACGGCTGGGCGATCGAAATCAACAGCGCCACCCTGCCCCGCCTGCTTATCAATCGCAGCTATTATGTCGAACTGTCGACCGGCAAGCAGGACAAGGATAGCAAGGCCTGGCTGGCCGACTGCCTGGCCAGCGCCAACTGGCTGGTGAAGGCGCTCGACCAGCGGCAGAAGACGATCGTCAAGGTGGCGAGCGAGATCCTGCGCCAGCAGGAAGGCTTTTTCCAAAAGGGCGTCGCGCACCTAAAGCCCCTGACGCTCAAGGCCGTGGCCGATGCGATCGGCATGCATGAAAGCACCGTCAGCCGCGTCACATCGAACAAATATCTCTCCTGCCCGCGCGGCCTTTACGAGCTCAAATATTTCTTCACGAGCGGCGTGGCGGCGGCCGGCGGCGACGGCGCTGTGTCGGCCGAAGCGGTCAAGAGCCATATCAAGGCGCTGATTTCGGCCGAAGATCCGCAAGCGATCCTATCCGACGACACCCTGGTCGACATGCTGCGGGCCAAGGGCATGGATATTGCCCGCCGCACCGTGGCCAAATATCGCGAAGCCATGGGTATTGGGTCGTCCGTGCAGCGCCGCCGGCAAAAAGCGCTGAAGGGCAAGGCAGCCTGACCCTTTCGGTAAGGCGGTGCACGCGCCGGAAGGGCGGGCATGTTTTGTCATGCGCTCCGCTCTAGCCCTTGCCTCCCCCAGCCGCTAAGGCCGCGCGATGGCGCGCGACATTCCCACGCTTCTGCATGACATCTTCGGCTTCACCGCCTTTCGCGGGGTGCAGGAACAGGTGGTTGGCCGAGTTATGGCGGGCCGCCCGACGCTGGCCATCATGCCGACGGGCGCGGGCAAATCGCTCTGCTACCAGCTTCCCGCCGCCGCGCTCGATGGCTGCTGTATCGTCGTATCGCCTCTCATCGCGCTGATGCACGACCAGTTGCGCGCCGCCAATGCGGTGGGCCTGCGCGCCGCCAGCCTCACCAGCGTGGACGCCGATTGGCGCGAAACGCAGGACCGGCTGCGCAGTGGCGATCTCGATCTTCTCTACGTCGCGCCCGAACGCGCCAGTCAGGAGTCGTTCCGCAACCTGCTCCGTTCGGCAAAGATCGCGCTTTTCGCCATCGACGAAGCCCATTGCGTGTCCGAATGGGGCCATGATTTCCGCCCCGACTATCGCCTGCTACGCCCGCTGCTCGACGAATTTCCGCAAGTCCCGCGCCTTGCCCTCACTGCGACGGCGGACGCGCATACCCGCGCCGACATTCTGGTCCAGCTGGGTATTCCTGAAGACGGCCTCATCATCTCGGGCTTCGACCGGCCCAATATCCGCTACGCCGTCCACCCGCGCGAAGGGCTGACGCGCCAGCTTGTCGATCTGCTCGCCCAGCATCCCGGCCCTGGCGTCGTCTATGCCCAGACTCGCGCCGCGACCGAAAAACTGGCCGAAACGCTGGGGCGCGGCGGGCGAGCCGTGCGCGCCTATCATGCCGGGATGGACCCGGCCCAGCGCGCGGCGAACCAGGCCGCCTTCATCGCCAGCGAAGATATGGTGATGGTGGCCACTGTGGCCTTTGGCATGGGTATCGACAAACCCGATGTGCGCTTCGTCGCGCATGCAGGCCTGCCCAAATCGATCGAGGGCTATTATCAGGAATCGGGCCGCGCCGGCCGCGACGGGGAACCAGCGGTCGCGCATCTTTTCTGGGGAGCGGAGGATTTCGCCCGCGCGCGCCTGCGCATCGCCGAACTCGAACCCGCGCGTCAGCAGGGGGAGCGCGCCCGCATCGCGGCGCTGGGCGCGCTGGTCGAAACCGCGACATGCCGCCGTGCCATCCTGCTGCGCCATTTTGGCGAAAGCCCGCCGCCCACCTGCGGCAATTGCGACAATTGCCTCTCGCCCCCGGCCAGCGTCGATGCGACGGAGACGGCGCGCAAATATCTGTCCGCGGTCTACCGCACCGGGCAGAGTTTCGGCGCGGGCCATATCGAAGCGGTGCTGACAGCCGCCGCCAATGACAAGGTGCGCGAACGCGGCCATGACCGCATTTCCGTGCATGGCATCGTCAGTGGAGAAGAAATGGCATTGCTGCGCCCGGTGCAACGCGCGTTGCTGGTCCGCGACGCGCTGGAAACGACCGAGCATGGCGGGTTGATGCTCGGCCCCAATGCTCGCCCGATCCTGCGCGGCGAGGAGGAAGTGCGCATCCTGGTGCCGCCAAAGCGCGAACGGCGCGGCCGCCGCAATGCCCGCAACGGCGCGGACGCCAACCCCGTGGGCGATCCGCTGTTCGACGCCTTGCGCACCTGCCGCCGCGAACTGGCGCAGGACCAAGGCGTGCCGCCTTATGTCATCTTTCATGATTCCACGCTGCGTGAAATGGCCGAACAGCGCCCGGCCAATATCCGCGAACTCAGCCACATCAGCGGTATCGGCCAGAAGAAGCTCGACGCCTATGGCGACGCCTTTCTGGCGGCAATTCGCCCGTACCTGTAAACCCAGGCAACGCAGCCGCACCATCTCCGCCGCGCCCTCTGGTGAAGCAAAAGCCTTGCCAGCACGGCCATCGAAAGGCATCGCTCTGCCGCAGAAGGAGAAGCCCCATGTTCCGCACGCTCACCGACCGCATCCTCGTGTCCCCGCAGATCAGCGTGGAGCAAGTCGCGGAGGCAAAAGCGCAGGGCGTGACGATGATCGTCAACAATCGTCCCGACGACGAAGAACCGGGGCAAATCAATGGCGCGGAGATCGAGGCGGCTGCGCTGAAGGCCGGCATCGACTATGTCGCCGTGCCGGTCGCCCATGGCGGCTTTGCCCCCTGGCAGCTCGATGGCATGGCGCAGGCGCTGGATCAGACAGGCGATGGCAAGATGCTGGCCTACTGCCGGTCGGGCACGCGCAGCACGCTGCTCTGGGCACTCACCCGCG
Organism: Sphingobium sp. UBA5915; assembly: GCF_002431195.1. NCBI lineage: Bacteria > Pseudomonadati > Pseudomonadota > Alphaproteobacteria > Sphingomonadales > Sphingobiaceae > Sphingobium > Sphingobium sp. UBA5915. Next base: position 6,779 of record NZ_DJDV01000109.1, read on the forward strand.
CGCGGGCCGGGGATCACCCCGATGTGCTTGCGGCACAGGCAGCGGCAGCGGGCTATGACATCAGCCCGGTGCGACAGATCATGGACGCGCTCAAACCGCAATAAGCGGGCGGCTCACCTGCATTCCACCGTCACATGCTCCATGCGCGGCAGCGCCTTGATCCGCGCCCGCACTGCCGCGCCATCGGCGCCCGGCGCAAGGCTCAGGATCGCGGCATGGGCATGCGGGCCGATCCGCCAGACATGCAGGTCGCGGATCGTCGCCCCCTCGGCTTCCGCCTCCAGCCGCAGCCGCGCCATCAGCGCGGGCTCGGCGGTGTCGAGCAGGATCGCGGCCGTATCCTGCATCAGACCCCAGGCCCAGCGCGCGATAACCACCGCGCCCAGCAGACCGACCGCCGGGTCCAGCCACCACCAGCCCATATAGCGCCCAGCCAGCAGCGCCGCGATCGCCAGCACTGACGTCAGGGCATCGGTCAGCACATGGATATAGGCCGCGCGCATATTATTGTCCGCATGGGCATGGCCGTGCGCGTCCCCTGCGCCATGGCTATGGTCATGGCCCAGTAGCAGCGCGCTCACTATGTTGATGACCAGGCCAATGACCGCCACCAGCGTCGCCTCCCCGAATGCCACCTGCACAGGCTCGAAGAAGCGCATGACGGATTCGACCGCGATCAACAGCGCCGTGACGCCCAGCAACAAAGCGGACGCGAAACCCGACAGGTCGCCGACCTTCCCCGTGCCGAAGGTGAAGCGCGGATTGCGGGCGTGGCGGCGCGCATAGCCATAGGCCGCCGCCGCCACCGCGAGTGCGCCGGCATGGGTCGCCATGTGAAAGCCATCGGCCAGCAAAGCCATTGACCCGGTCAACCAGCCGAACGCGATCTCCACCACCATCGTCGCGGCGGTCAACCACACGACCCAGATGGTGCGGCGCGCATTGCGGTCATGCCCGGCGCTCAGGTAGATATGGTCGAAATAATGGCGTTCTTCCGCCTCCCCCGGCGTGGCGGTTGGCGGCGGTGGCGGCATGCAGTGATCGTGACCATGCTCATGGGCGTGATGATGAGCGTCGTGCATCGTCATTTCCCATAGCGGCGGATCAACGCCAGCATTTCCTCGGCAGCCGCGGCCCGCGCAACGTCGCTTAGCCCCGGTCGCGCGACATGCGCGCGCATATGCTGCTCGATCAGTTCTTCCATCAGGCTGCCGACAGCGCCGCGCACCGACGCGACCAGCTGCAACGTCTGCGAACAATCGGCGTCGCCAGCCAGCTGCCGCTCGACAGCGGCGATCTGGCCCGCGATTCGTCTCGTGCGCGCGAGCAGCTTTTCTCTATCCTCGACAATATGCATAATATACCCCCCTACACTATAATGACTTTTCTGCCAAGGGAGCGGAAGGGATGCTATCGCCCCCGTCCTCCAATCCCTATCAGGGGTTCATGAATTCCATCGACTGTGACCTTGTGATCGTCGGCGGCGGCCTCGCCGGCGGACTTGCCGCGCTTGCGCTCGCCGCCTTGCGTCCGGAATTGCGCCTGCTCCTGATCGAACATGGCACAGAGCCGGGCGGCAACCACATCTGGTCCTTCTTCGACGGCGACGTCGCCCCGCACGATCGCTGGCTGGTGGACCCCATGATCGCGCATCGCTGGACACAGGGTCATGCCGTCATTTTTCCCGGATTTCAGCGCGACCTGGCCACCCCGTATAACAGCATTACTTCCGTCACTTTCGCTGTCCATGTGCGCAAGACGCTGGGCCATCGCCTCCTAATCGGCGCGGACGTGCGAACACTCGCGCCCGATCGTGTCACGCTGGCCGATGGGCGCATCATTCACGCGCAGGCGGTCCTCGACGCGCGGGGACCGGGCGACCTTTCGGCTCTGCGCTGCGGCTGGCAAAAATTCGTCGGTCACGCGCTGCGCTGCGCTGCGCCCCACGGCGTCGAGCGCCCGGTCATCATGGACGCCAGCGTCGATCAGCATGACGGCTATCGCTTCGTCTACCTGCTCCCCTGGGACGACCACAACATTTTCGTCGAGGACACCTATTATAGCGACAAGCCCGACCTCGACGGCGTGGTGCTGGACGAGCGGATCGCCGCCTATGCCGCAGCGAAGGGCTGGGACGCGCAGAGCGTCCACCGGGAAGAAGGCGTGCTGCCTGTCGTCCATGGCGGCGACTTTGATCGCTATTGGCCGGTATCCGATCCCGTCGCCCGTGCAGGCGTGCGCGCCGGCCTCTTCCAGCCGATGACCGGCTATTCATTGCCCGACGCCGTCCGCTTCGCGCTCTGGCTGGCCCGTCAGCCGCTGGACGGCCTGCCTGCCGCCACTCGCGCCTTTGCACGGGCGCATTGGCGACAGGGCGGCTATTATCGCACGCTGGGCAAGATGCTGTTCGGCGCGGCCCGACCCGACGAGCGCTGGCGAATATTCTCCCGTTTCTATGGCCTCAACCCCGCGCTCATCCAGCGATTCTACGCTGGCCAATCAACCATGGCTGACCGTTTGCGCATCTTGTGCGGCAAGCCACCCATCCCCATAAGGAGCGCCATGCGCACCTTGCTGAACCCGCCCGCCTGATGTCCAGAACCGCTATCGTCATCGGTGCGGGCTTTGGCGGCCTCGCCCTTGCCATTCGCCTCCAGTCGGCCGGCGTCCAGACCACCTTGGTGGAAGCGCGCGATCGCCCGGGCGGCCGGGCCTATATGTGGGAAAAGGACGGCTTTACGTTCGATGCGGGGCCGACCGTCATCACCGATCCTGACTGCCTCGCTGAACTGTGGCGGCTGTCAGGGCATGACATGGCGCAGGATGTCACCCTGATGCCCGTGTCGCCCTTCTACCGGCTCAACTGGCGCGACGGCACGAATTTCGACTATTCCAATGACGAGCCAACGCTCCGGGCCGAGATCGCAAAGCTCGATCCCGGCGATGTCGCGGGCTATGAGCGTTTCTGCGATTATGCCGCCGGCGTTTACGAAGAAGGCTATCGCAAGCTCGGCCATGTCGCCTTCCTCGATTTCGCATCGATGGTGAAAGCGGCCCCGGCGCTGGCCAAGTATCAGGCATGGCGATCGGTCTACTCGATCGTCGCGTCCTATGTGAAGAACGAAAAGCTGCGCGAGGCGCTGTCCTTTCATACCCTGCTGGTCGGCGGCAATCCGATGAAGACCAGTTCGATCTATGCCCTTATCCACAAGCTGGAGAAGGATGGCGGAGTCTGGTTCGCTCAGGGCGGCACCAACCGGCTTGTGCAGGGCATGGCCACCCATTTCGAACGACTGGGCGGCACGCTGCGGCTGGGCGATCCAGTCACGCGGATCGAAACCTATGGCGACCGCGCAACGGCGGTGCATACCGCTTCGGGCTGGCGCGGCGAGGCCGATGCGGTCGCTTCCAACGCCGACCTGATGCACAGCTATCGAGACCTGCTCGCCCACCATCCACGCGGACAAAAGCAGGGCGAGAAACTGGCGGCCAAACGCTGGTCGCCCAGCCTGTTCGTGCTGCATTTCGGGATCAAGGGCAGCTGGCCGGGTATCCCGCATCATATGATCCTGTTCGGCCCGCGCTATGAAGGGTTGCTGACCGACATTTATGATCATGGCGTGTTGCCGCAGGATTTCTCGCTCTACCTGCACCACCCCACCGTCACCGATCCGTCGATGGCGCCCGATGGCCATTCGACTTTTTACGCGCTCGCCCCGGTGCCGCATATGGGCAAGCTGCCGATCGACTGGGATCAGTTTGGCGCGGCCTATGCCGAACGCATATTGGATGAGATCCAGCATCGACTGATCCCCGACATCCGATCGCGCATCGTCACCCAGTTCCACTATACGCCGCGTGACTTCGGCCGGGATCTTGCCGCCCATATGGGCAGTGCCTTCAGCCTGGAACCGCTGCTCACCCAAAGCGCCTTTTTCCGCGCGCATAATCGCGACGATGTCATTCCCAATCTCTATCTGGTAGGGGCCGGCACCCATCCCGGCGCGGGCATTCCCGGCGTGGTGGGCAGCGCCAAGGCGACCGCCGCGCTGATGCTGGACGATTTGAACAGGACTTAGATGAAAAGACTGGCAGTCTATTGCGGGTCGGCGACGCCAGCCGACCTTACCTATATCGACGCGGCGCGCCACGTCGGCCGCACGCTTGCGAAGCGGGGCATCGGCGTCGTCTACGGCGGCGGGCGGCTTGGCCTGATGGGCGCGGTCGCGGACGCCGCGCTGGAAGCGGGCGGCGAAGTCGTCGGCGTCATTCCCGAAGCGCTGGTCGGCGCGGAAGTCGCGCATCGCGGTTGCACGCAGCTCCATGTCGTCCAGACCATGCACCAGCGTAAGCAGCTGTTTACGGACCTTTCCGATGGGTTCGTGACACTGCCGGGCGGCGTCGGCACGATGGACGAATTATGGGAAGCGATCAGCTGGGCGCAGCTGGGTTATCATAACAAGCCCGTAGGCCTGCTCAACGTCGCGGGCTTTTACGATCAGCTGATCGGCTTCAACCGCCAGATGGTGGAAAGCGGCTTCATCCGGCCGCAACATGCCGGCATTCTGGTGCATGAAGACAGCATCGAAGCCTTGGTCGATGCGATGGCGGCCTATCAGCCGCATGAAACGATCTTCGCGATGAAGGCCGCTCGGCTGTAACCCCTCGACGCCGGCGGCGCGCGCGGGCATGGATGGGGGCTATGACCGATCCCACTGCCCCTGATCGCGCGAGGCTCGTCGCCCATGCCCGCGACAGCATCGCGCGCGGCTCCAAAAGCTTCGCCATGGCATCCAAGCTGTTCGACCGGCAAACCCGCGAACGCGCCTGGCTGCTCTACGCTTGGTGCCGCACTTGCGACGATATCGCCGACGGCCAGGACCATGGCGGGGCAATGAGCGTCGTGGCCGACGCGCAGGCACGCCTTTCGGATATGCGGGTGATGACCGACCGGGCGCTGCGGGGCGAACCCACCGGCGATCCGGCTTTTGACGGCTTTGGCCTGGTCATGCGGGAATGCCGTATTCCGCACCGCTACGCCCATGACCTGATCGAGGGCTTCGCGCTTGATGCCCGCGATTGGCGGCCCCGCAGTCAGGATGACATGCTGCGCTATTGCTATCATGTCGCCGGCGCGGTCGGATGCATGATGGCGGTGCTGATGGGGGTCGACCCGCATGACGACGCGACGCTGGATCGCGCCTGCGACCTTGGTCTTGCCTTTCAGCTTGCCAATATCGCCCGCGATATCGGGGAAGATGAGGCGGCGGACCGATGCTACCTGCCCGTCGAATGGCTGGTGGAAATGGACATTCCGCCTGGCGAGCATATGAAGCCATGGGTTCGCCCACGCCTTGCCATCCTCGGCCGCCGGCTGACGGATATGGCCGCAGCCTATGAAGATAGCGCGCGGCACGGCACTGGCATGCTGCCACCGCGTGCCGCCTGGGCCGTTCTGGCCGCCGCCGGTATCTATGGGGATATTGCCCGCACCGTCGCGCGGCGCGGGCCAATGGCATGGGATCACCGCGTGGTGACGCGCAAGAGCGACAAGCTGATGTGGGTCGCGCGCGCTGGGATTCAGGTCGTCGGGCGCGCGCGGCGTTGGCCCGCCGATGCGGAAAGGCCTTCGACGCTCTGGCATCGTCCCGCCAGCTAATCCAGCAAAAGCGCTGGAAGGACGGCCGACACTTTCGTACCGGCCCCCGTCTCCAAAAAAATAGGCCGGCACTTTCGTACCGGCCCAAGGCATGTTCGCAGGAGGAACATCGGAAGGCGGGGCGACGATTGCTGTCAGACAGAGTGGCCGCCCGGCCAATTCAGTGAAAATTACGGGTTGTAGGCACGCTCGCCATGTTCGCCGAGGTCCAGGCCTTCATATTCGACCTCCTGGCTGACCCGCAGGCCGGTGACAGCTTTGGCGACGAAGATCGCAATGACGGTGCCGATCGAAGCCCATATGGCGGTCGCAAGAACCGCTTCGATCTGGATCACCAGTTGTGCGCCAATGCCGACCGAACCGTCGCCGGGGCCGCCAAGGCTCGGCGCATAGACGATGCCGGTACCGATTGCGCCGATGATGCCGCCGACGCCATGGATGCCAAAGGCGTCGAGGCTGTCATCATAGCCAAGCTTCGGCTTGAGAACCGTGACAGCATAGAAGCAGATGATCGAAGCTACAGCGCCCAGCACGATCGCGCCGAATGGTCCGGCATTGCCCGCTGCCGGCGTGACGGCGACGAGGCCTGCGATGATGCCTGAACAGAAGCCCAGCGCCGAACCCTTGTGGCCGTTGAGGCGCTCCGCCAGCATCCAGAACAGACCGGCTGATGCGGTGGCGACGAAGGTGTTGATCATAGCCAGTGCGGCCGAGCCATTGGCTTCAAGGGCCGAACCCGCATTGAAGCCGAACCAGCCGACCCACAGCAAGCCAGTGCCGACGCCCGTCAACGTCATGCTGTGCGGCGGCATGGGCTCCTTGGGGAAGCCGATGCGCTTGCCAAGGATGAGGCAGGCCACCAGTGCGGAAACGCCCGCATTGATGTGGACCACGGTGCCGCCCGCGAAGTCGAGCGCGCCAAGGCCAAAGAAATAGCCGTTGCCAGCCCACACCATGTGCGCGACCGGGAAATAAACGATCGTGAGCCATATGAGGGCGAAGACCATCACGGCGGAGAACTTCATGCGTTCCACCACCGAACCCAGCACCAGCGCGACGGTGATGGCCGCAAAGGTCATCTGGAAGCAGATGAAGACATATTCCGGGATGACGACTCCGTCAGTGAAGGTCGCCGCCGTGCTGTCAGGCGTGACGCCGGCCAGAAACAGCTTGCCAAAGCCGGAAATGACCGCGTTGCCGCCGTCGCCAAAGGCCATGGTGTAACCATAGATCACCCAAATCAGCATGGCGAAGGCAGCGACGGCGCCAATCTGCGTCATGACCGACAGCATGTTCTTCGTCCGGACCAGGCCGCCATAGAACAAGGCGAGGCCCGGCAGAATCATCGCGAGGACGAGAACGGTCGATACCATCATCCACGCGGTATCTCCCTTGTCCGGCGTCGGCGCGGCGGCGGCCGCGTCCTGCGCCCAGGCGGGCAGAGCGGCGAACAGCGACAGGGCACCAGCCCCCGCCACGCCGCAGAATTTCTTGGAAAAGCTCATCATTTCCCCCTTCTTACAGCGCGGTTTCGCCGGTCTCGCCTGTGCGGATACGCACGGCTTGTCCCACATCGAGCACGAAGATCTTGCCATCGCCAATCGCTCCCGAATTGGCGGCGGCCTGGGTCGCTTCGACCACGCGTGGCGCCAGGTCGTCGTCGCAGACGACCTCAATCTTGATCTTCGGGACCATGTTGGTGGAATATTCGGCGCCGCGATAGATTTCAGTCTGCCCCTTCTGGCGACCGAAGCCCTTCACTTCGCTGACCGTCATGCCGGCGATGCCAAGCGAGGACAACGCCTCGCGGACATCGTCCAGCTTGAACGGCTTGATAATAGCCATGACAAGTTTCATGTCGCCCCCTGTGAATGGTGTGCGGGGACATATCAGCAAGGGCCGTGCCAAAAAGATAAAGACGCGTTAATGCGGGCTTTGCGGCTGGATATGCGAAAAGCTCCGCTGCAAAATTAAGCAGCAGCAGGATGTTGCCTAAAATTTGTGCACGCAGCTCACCAGTCCGCGCCGTCGGCAATCACATCTTCTTCCTCGGATCTGGTCATGCGGCCAAGCACGGCATTACGGTGCGGAAACCGACCGAATTGCTGGATCATCTCATGATGTTTGCGGGCGAATTCGAGCCATTTGGCGTCGCCCGCTCCCTCAAACAGGGTGAGGGACAGGTCTTGATCGGCCCTGTCCTCGCTATGCATGAATGGCATATAGAAGAAACACCGCCCTGCGCCGCCGATCTGCACATCATATCCATGCGCGATCGCGCCACGCGCTATATCCCGCGCCAAAGCGTCCGTAGCAAAGGCATCAGCGGTGCCGCGAAACATGTTACGGGGCAATTGATCGAACAGGATAACCGCGGCCAGCGCGTCATCGGCTCGATCCTGGAAATCGGCAGCGGCCTGGCTTTTCTTCTCACGCCACAGATGGGCGAATTTTTGGGCGCATACATGGTCCAATTGTGGATCATGGCTCCACCACCCTTTTTCGCCCACCTCATTGAACCAGAAATCAAGCAACGCGGCCGCCCAATCGGCGGTCACGGCATCATGGCTGTCGGTCAGCATGTTCATGCATGACTAATGTCGCACCGGCCGCAACGGTTCCCGCCGTTTACGGAGCAGTTGGCTCGGTTGGCCGCAGGTAACGGCCTAGGCGGCCGTGCCACCGACCGTCAGCCCCTCCATCAACAGCGTAGGTTGGCCCACGCCGGCCGGAACGCTTTGGCCACCCTTGCCGCACATGCCGATGCCGTCATCCAGCGCCCAGTCATTGCCGATCCCGATAACCTTGGTCAGCGCGGTGGGGCCGTCGCCGATCAGCGTCGCACCCTTTATGGGATCGCCCAATTTGCCATTTTCAACTTTATAGGCCTCAGTGCATGAAAAGACGAACTTGCCCGACACGATATCCACCTGACCGCCGCCAAAGCTCTTCGCGAAAATCCCGTTCTTCATACGGCTGAGCAACTCCTCCGGATCATCCTGCCCGCCCTTGATAAAGGTGTTGGTCATCCGCGGCATCGGAGCATGCGCATAGCTTTCGCGGCGGCCATTGCCCGTGGGCGCAACCCCCATCAGCCGGGCATTCAGCCGGTCCTGCATATAGCCGCGCAGAACCCCGTCCTCGATGAGGATATTTTCCTGCGTTGGTGTGCCCTCATCATCAATCGACAGGGATCCGCGCCTATCCATGATGCTGCCATCGTCAACGACAGTGACGCCCGGTGCCGCGACGCGTTGACCAATGCGTCCAGAAAAAGCGCTGGTGCCCTTGCGGTTGAAATCGCCCTCAAGGCCGTGCCCAATCGCCTCGTGGACCAGAACGCCAGGCCAGCCGGGTCCTAACAGCACGGTCATCTCGCCCGCAGGCGCTGCGACCGAGCGCATATTGACACGCGCCTGCGCCAGCGCCTCATCGATCGCGCGGTTCCACACCGCCTTGTCCATCACCTGATCATAAAGATAGCGGCCGCCAATGCCAAAAACACCCGTTTCGCGCCGGCCGTCCTCCTCCAATATGATGGAGACGTTGAGACGCACCAGAGGGCGAATATCGGTCGCGGTAAAGCCATCGGCGCGCACGATCTCCACCACTGACCAGCTGCCTGCCAGACTGACCGACACCTGCGCGACGCGCGGGTCGCGCGCGCGGGCGGCAGCGTCTATCTCTGCGCAGAGCGAGACCTTTTCCGCAAACGGAACGATTTCTAGCGGATTGGCGTCGGTATAAAGATGGCGATTGGTACGCTGGGGCGGCGGCGCAGGCTGATCCTTGGCGGGATCAAGCAAGGTAAGCGTTTGCGCCGCCTTGGCGATGGCCGCCTCGCTGAGATCATTGGCATGCGCAAAGCCGGTCATTTCGCCCGAGACACCGCGCAGACCAAAGCCGGCATCAGTAGAATAGTCGGCGGTCTTCAGCCGGCCATCGTCAAACCCGAAACTCTCGCTTGCGCGATATTGCAGATATAATTCACCGTCGTCGCAACGACCTAGCGCGTGGGCCGTCAGCCGGCGCGCGCCATCGGGATCGAGCAGACCTGGACGATAAAGAAGGCCACGGGCATCGGTGAAGAGGGAAGCGGTATCGGTCATGCGCCCGATATAGGCGCGCCCTGCCTGCAACCCAACAGAAAAGCTTACAGGCTGGCGCCCGAAGCGATATCCGGCTTGGTGACGACATCGGGGGTATCCGCAACGCCGCCGATCAGCACGAAGCGACGGTCGCAATAGCCGCAATCGACGTAACCATGCTCGTCGATTTCCAGAAACACCCGCGGATGGCCGAGTGCTGCGGGAATATCGCCCGATCCGTCGCAGGAGACGCGGGGCTTTGAGACTCGAATGATTTCAGGCGGCTGGATCATGACGTATGGAATTAGCAGCGGCCGCATTATATCGCAATATGCCCGATTACATAGGGCGCATCAGTTCGCGAGCGCTCACATCTTTCCAATCCTGCGCGGTCGATGCCGACCTTAGCCGCCACGTCGCGCAATCCTGCGTCGCAATGACCGCCAGGGGCGAACACATCAGCAGCGCGGGAAGGATAGCTTCGGCAAAAGCAGCGATAGTCGGCATATCGACTATGTGGCCAATCGCGGCTTGCCACAGGCTGAACGTTGCGAAGGCGAGATGACATTGCAGCCCGATTGTCCCATCGAGCGCGCATGGCTGGGGATTTACATCGAGGCGAATAGGGAGATTCAGCGACGGCGCGACTATCGCCAATATAGATGGTGGGCGATGACGGGCTCGAACCGCCGACATTCTCGGTGTAAACGAGACGCTCTACCAACTGAGCTAATCGCCCCCGTGGGGAAGGCGCCTATTGCGGCGAAATAGGCCGGCGGTCAAGCCTCAGCCGCACAGCAATCTGCGGCTAGCGCCGAACCAGCGCACCATCGCATCGGCCGTGTCGTTCGCCAGCGAAATAAAAACGCGCCGGCCATCCTGCGGGTCGGCATGTCGCTGCACCATGCCCTTGTCGGTTAGCGTTCGGATCCAGCGCAACGCCGTCGTGGGCGGTACGGCGGCGGCGATGCACAGGCTCGATACGGACACGCGTTCCTGTTCCAAACGTGCGGCGAGCAAATCCAGCAGCATGTCCCAGGCTGGATCAGCGAATAGATCGCCAGGCAGAAAATCCGCCCGGATACGCCGTGCGCGCAGCATGTCGCGTATCTGCTCTGCGCTCACCGATCCCCCTTGGACCGGACGCGCCGGGGGAGAGAAAGGCGCGATCACGGGCATGCCAATATAGTCACTGGGACGGTCGGATATCCGTGGCCCAAGATCGAAGCTTGGCGTGGCGGAAGCCTTCCCCCGTTGCGTCAAGGCGTCGATCGTGCGCGCAAGGCGGCCTACTTCTTCGCTCAACTGCTGCAATCGCAAGGCTTCCCGGTCGACTTCATGCACGCTGCCGCTGAACGGACGATGCTCACCGGCCGCGACCAGCGCCGCCGCCAATTCCACCGGGTCGGGATCGCACAAGAGCTGGGTGTGTGCGCTGCGAATGCATGCAAAGGCAAGGTCGACCGTATCCCATCCAGCCACCAGCACAACAGCCATGCCAGTCTGGATTGCCTGGGTTTCCACCTGGACAAGCAATCGCTCCAGCGTTGCGGTCATGATCGGGCAAAACAGCAGGAGCGTGTCGCAGTGCGTCTGCTCATCCAGCCTGGCCGACGCTTCGGCCAAGCCGGTTACGCCTAACAACCGCAGCTTGGCGGCATCCGCAATCGGCGCCACTTCTTCCATATCGGCCCAGTCGGCGATAACGAGCAGACTTTGCCGATCATCGCGCTGCGCGATTGGCAGGTCGGCCTCCCGAAAGGGCACATCGCTCGAAAAACTGTCCGTCATGATTCTGCACCTGTTCTAGCTTCGTTCCAGAGAATAAAGCAAGAACGGATCGATTCATCGGGACTTCGACCCGATCCGGACATTCAATGGACAAATCACTGCGACACCAACTCTCACCGGGGTTCATCGTATCCGGTTTCGATCCTTCAAAACAATGTGCTGGCGCGGTTGGCGGCGGGCGGCGCGATCGGTCGCTATCGGACCAGCTTCCTCCATTTTCGACTTATTTTCATAGCAATTAAACGCCCGTGGCGCGTGCAAACGCAATGTAGAGCGCACGCAGACGCATCGCGACGGGGCCTGGCCTGCCGTCCCCGATCGTCTCCCCATCGATCCGCACGACCGATTGGCACAAGGTCGATGCGCTGGTGATGAACGCCTCCTTCGCCTGTTTGGCCTCCGCGACGGTGAAGGAGCGGCGAATGAGCGAAAGGCCGTTTTCCTGCGCCAGCGTCGCGATAGCCGCGCCGGTGCAGCCAGCCAGAACGGACTGGCTGTAGGAGCGGGTGACGATGCCTTCTTCGGTCAGGATGAAGGCGGTGGACGATGCGCCTTCCGTCACGAAGCCATCCTCCACCATCCAGGCTTCCTGCGCGCCCGCGTCCCGCGCGGCCTGTTTGGCCATGGCCTGCGCCAGCAGCCCCACGCTTTTGATATCGCGGCGCGCCCATCGAAGGTCGGGGGCGGTGGCGACAGCGATGCCGTCATGCGCCGCCGGAACGTCCAGAAACGGCTTGGCCTGCACGAACAGGAACAGCGTGGGTTTCAGCCCTGCCGGTGGAATGAAATCCCGCGTCCTGTCCGCCCCGCGCGTCACCTGCAGATAGACCAGCCCTTCGGTCAAAGCGTTTCGGATGACCAACTGTTTCTGCACCGCCTCAATCTCTTCAAGGCTGAGCGGAAGGTCGATGCCGATGGCGCCAGTCGAACGCTCCAGACGTGCAAGGTGCGAAGCGCTGTCGACCAGCTTGCCGTCGATGACCGCGGCCACCTCGTAAATGCCGTCGGCAAACAGGAAACCGCGATCAAGCGGCGAAATGCGCGCTTCGTCCAGCGGGAGATAGGCTCCGTTCAGATAGGCGACGGACATGATGTTCGGATTTCCTTGGCAGCGGACAATGGGGCGCTTTTCCGTCTTCCACACAAAGGGTCAAGCCACTCCGCAGGTTATGGCCGTCGTAAAATCCGGTCGTGGTCGGGAACAAGCGCAAAGGCTGGCCTCTATGGACCTGACCCAGCGTCGGCGCCCTCCGCTTTATTTCGCAGGATCAAGCAGGCAGCCCCAGCCGGGCCTGTAGCGGGCCGTGCGCGTCGCGAGCAGCGGAACGCTGGCACGGACGGCGCGCTGTTCCGGCGCGTCGGTCAGCTTCACCAAGCCCATGCCGGGCTCCTTGTCGTCAGTGCAATTGCCCATTGGCCGGCCTTCGACATAGCGGCAGGAACAGCCGATGCGCGCGCCATAAGCAGCACCGAGTTGCGCACGGGCATGGATCGCCGGTCCGTTCCAGGCAAGCAGGCCAAGACATATTACAACGATTAGCATTGCCCCGATCCACCATTTCTGTCGAACCGCCATGGCTCTTTCCCGCGCTCGCCTGTAAAGGCGCCGGCTTATGCAGATCGACAGCCGAATCGTAAAGCGTCTTGGCCTGGGCGCAGGCATTTCCGCGTTGATAATCGCAGGATCGCTGGCGGGGCGCGCCGCCCCGACCCCCGAGCCGGTCTATATGGTCGCCCCCGATGTCGTGGCAGGCGAAAACGCGCTACGCGCCGCGATCGACCCGCTGTTCGATGATGAAGCCATGGGTCAGACCCGCGCATTGCTGGTGATGCGCGACGGCAATATTGTTGCGGAACGCTATGCGCCGGGCTTTGGTCCCGATACCAAACTGCTGGCCTGGTCGATGGCGAAGACCGTGACCGGCGTGCTGGCCGGGTTGATGGTCGCGGACGGCAGGCTGGCGCTCGACGCGCCGGTGCCCGTGCCAGCCTGGAGCCAGCCGGGTGATCCGCGCGGAAAGATCACCCTGCGGCAATTGCTGACCATGAGTTCGGGCATCGACCATGTCGAGGATGGCGATCCGGTCACGGCGGGCGATACGGTGCGCATGCTGTTCCAGGACGGCGCGCAGGACATGGCCGCCTATGCCGAAGCCAAGCCGCTGGCTCATGCGCCGGGCGAGAGCTTCGCTTATTCGACCGGCAGCACGATGATCCTGTCGGACTTGATGACCCGGATGCTGACCAATAGCGAGGACCCGGACGTGCGTCGGCGCGCGATGCAGATGTTCATCGACGGACGGCTAAAGGCACCGGGCAGGCTGCCGAGCCTGACCCCTGAATATGACGCCCATGGCACGATGATCGGCGGGAGCATCCTGCACATGACCGCGCGCGACTATGGGCGCTTCGGCGAATTGCTGCGCCGGCGCGGGCGCACCCCTGCAGGACACCAGATTCTGCCGGAAAAATGGATCGACCTGATGACAACGCCGTCTCAGCGCAATCCGGCCTACGGGCTGCATATCTGGCTGAACCGCAACAGCGATGAAAGCGCGCTGATGCCCGGCCAAGCGCCCGAAAGCTTGTTCGGCTGCGTCGGGCATAATGGGCAATATATCCTGATATCACCATCGCAGCGGCTGACCGTCGTGCGCATCGGCATGTCGCCCCGCAAGGAGCAGCGCCGCGCGGTGCGCGCGGGACTGGCGCGGTTGATGGGACTGTTTCCGGGCTAAAGCAGGAAGCGTCCCTCGATCACGGTGCGGCAGGCACCGGTCAGGATGACGCGGTCGCCTTCCAGCGCGCAGCCGAGCCGACCGCCCCGCGCGGATGCCTGCACCGCACTGATCTGCGTCTTGCCCAGCCGTTCCTTCCAGAAGGGGGTGAGGAGGCAGTGGGCCGAGCCAGTCACCGGATCTTCATCCACGCCGCCGCCCGGCACGAAAACGCGACTGACGATGTCGCTGTTCGTGCCGGGCGCGGTAGCGATGAGCATGACGTCGCCCTGCGCCCGTAGCGTGGCGAAATCCGGCGTCAGCGCGCGCACGGCCGCTTCATCGGGGAAGAGGAAGAGGCTGTAGCCGCCGTCGCGCCAATGCGATTCTATGGGAGCGCCACCCAGCCCTTCGGCAAGATCGGGCAAATCGCGCGGCGTCATGGTCCAGGCCGGCAGCGACAGGGCATAGCCCTGCCCAGCCCGCGATACGGTGAGTATCCCGGCGTGTCGCGTGCGGAAGCGGACCGCATCGCCCTCCATCAGCACATGGCCGCTCGCCAGCGTAGCATGACCGCACAGCTTCACTTCCAATGTCGGCGTGAACCAGCGCAGCGCATAATCAGCGTCCGGATCGTCCGGCGTCGCTATAGTGAAGGCGGTTTCGGAGAGGTTGTTTTCTTGCGCGATCGCCTGAAGCGTCTCGTCGTCCAGCCAGGCATCGAGCGGCATGACAGCGGCCGGGTTGCCGGTAAAGGGTGCGTCGGCAAAGGCATCGACCTGGGTGAAGGGCAGGCTGCTCATGAGGAATATCCTTTCGTTGACGGCCTTATGCCCGTCCGCCTGCCCGCCTGACAGGGCCGACCCGGTACAACTGGCCGCTCATCCCAGCAACACCAACGCGCCGCAGACCGCCAGGCCGACGATGATGTTGAGAGGCACGCCGATGCGGACGAAATCGGCGAAGCGATAGTCGCCCGCCGCATAGACCAGCGCGTTGGTCTGATAGCCGATCGGCGTTGCGAAACAGGCCGACGCCCCAATCATCAGCGCGATGACGAGCGGTCGCGCATCCACCTGCAATTGGTGCGCCAGCGCGATGACGATTGGCGTCATCAGTGCCGCCACCGCATTGTTGCTCAACAGTTCAGACAGGATGAGCGCGGTGAAATAGACGATGAAGATCAGCGCCCAGGGCGGCGCGACCTGCATCAGCGGCGTGATCCATCCCACCATCATCGCGACGCTACCCGCCTGCTCCAGCGCCACGCCGACCGCCAGCATGGCGAAGATCAGCACCAGGACGTCCCCGTCAATCGCGCCCCAGGCTTCCTCGGCATCGATGCAGCGCGTGGCGAGGATCGCGCCGACAGCAATGATCGCGGCAAGGCCGATGCCCATGATGCCCAGTGCCGACAGGATAATCACCATCGCCATGGCGAGGATCGCGATCCACGCCTTGTTGCGGCGGAAGGCGCGGGTGCGGCTGATGTCGACGCCCATGAGATTGGGATTGTCGCGCAGCGAGCGCATCGCGTCGTCGCTGCCTGCGATCAACAGGCGGTCAGCGCCGCGGATGCGGGCCTCCGCCAGATTGGGGCCGGGCAGGTGCCGGGCGCGGTTGATGCCGATGATGCGCACGCGCAAGGCATGCAAAAACGGTATATCCATCAGCCGTTCGCCGATCGAGGGGTGGCTTGGCGCGACCATCGCCTCGATCACCGTGCCTTCACGCCCCGATGTTTCGGAATCCGCGGCGATGCCCAGTTCGAAATGGCCTGATTCGCGCAGGGTCATGATCGCGGTGCCATCGGCGCGAACGATCAAACGGTCGCCGGCGTGAAGTTCCTCCTGCGACAGGTCGCCGCGCCGTATCTCGCCAGCCCGCTTGAGGCCCAGCAGCGCCGCCGAGCGCCCGAACACCGTCAATGACCCGATGTCCTTGCCGATATAATCGCTGTCATGCGGCACCACCAGTTCGGTCAGATAATCCTGCGCATTGCCGCCATCCTGGCCCGAAATCGCTGGCGGATCGCTGGGCAGCAGGAAGGACAGTCCAACGAGCGCCGCCAGCCCCGCGACGGTTCCCGCAATGCCGAAGGGCGCAATGTCAAAAATGCCGAAGGGCGTCATACCTTGATCCGCCGCGATGCCCGCGACGATCAGGTTGGTCGATGTGCCGATCAACGTGATGCAGCCGCCAAGCACCGCCACGATGCTGAGCGGCATCATCAATTTCTTGAGTGGCACGCCCGTCACCTGCGACAATTTGAAGATGATGGGAATAAGCACGACGACGACGGGCGTATTGTTGAGGAATGCGGACGCCACCGTCGCGCCCAGCATGACCTCCACGATCGCCAAGCGCGGATGTTTTTCCGCGCGTTTCATGACAAAATCGGCCGCCCGGTTGATCGTGCCGGTCCGGATCAACGCGCCCGCCAGCACGAACATCGCGCCGATCGTCAGCGGGGCACTATTGGAGAAAACGGAAAAAAGCCCCTTTTCGTCCAGCAATCCCAGCGCGGCATAGGCACAGGCGCCCAACACGGAAACAACCGTCGGCGAATAGCGTTCGCGCACAAATTCCACGAACATCAGCGCCAGGATGACGAGGCCGATTTCCGCGCGGTAGACGCCCAATAGCGCGGACATGAAATGCATCTGGCGTTGGCCCCCTGGAACGCGTGAAGCCGCGTTTTAGCCCCGGTCAACGAAATGGGCCAGCCATGGTTGCATGGCTGGCCCGTGTCGCGGCGTTGAGGGGACGTTTTGACCGTCAATCCACGCTTTTTCATCGCCGCGTTTTCCGCAAAAAACGCTTTGACGCGCAGTGACGCTCCCCAGGCTTACGCTCTGCCGCACGCCCTCCCGCGGGCGTTGAGTGTCATGCTAGCGTAACAGAGGCGAGTCGTCTCGCACGGAACGGACGTCCGGCGCAGGATTGGCGCGGTTCGGCGCGTCAGTCGCCTATACCGCCGCACTGGGCGCGGTGAAGCAGCTTCTGGTCGACGAGGACCAGCGCCATCATTGCTTCCACCACGGGCACGCCGCGAATGCCCACGCAGGGGTCATGCCGCCCCTTGGTGATGATCTGCGATGCATCGCCATCGCGCGTTACGGTATCGACGGGGATCAGGATGGAACTGGTCGGTTTGAAGGCGACCCGCATTTTGATCGGCTGGCCAGTCGAGATGCCACCGGCGATGCCGCCTGCATGATTGGCTAGGAACGCGGGGCCATCGGCGCCCGGCCGCATGGGATCGGCATTGTCTTCGCCGCGCAGGCGCGCTGCGGCGAAGCCGTCGCCGATCTCGACACCTTTGACTGCGTTGATGCTCATCATCGCGGCGGCCAGTTCGCTGTCGAGTTTGGCATAGAGCGGCGCCCCCCACCCCGCCGGCACGCCGGATGCGACGCATTCGACGACCGCGCCCAGGGACGAACCATCGAGGCGCGCGGCGTCGACCAGTGCCTCCCAACGCTGGGCGGCTTGCCGGTCCGGGCAGAAGAAGGGGTTTTCACCGATCTGCGCCGGATCGAAATTGGCGTAGTCGATCGCGTCGCCGCCAATCTCGCTCACATAGGCAAAGATGTCGATGTCCGGGATGACGAGCCGCGCCACCGCGCCTGCCGCCACGCGGCTGGCGGTCTCCCGCGCTGACGATCGACCGCCGCCGCGATAATCGCGAAACCCATATTTGGCGTCATAGGCATAGTCGGCATGGCCCGGGCGATAGGCCTTGGCGACGTCGGAATAATCCTTGGACCGCTGGTCGGTATTCTCGATCATCAGGCTGATTGGGGTGCCGGTGGTGCGTCCCTCGAAAACACCCGACAGGATGCGCACAAGGTCCGCCTCGCGCCGCTGGGTCGTGAATTTGGACATGCCGGGCTTGCGCAAGTCCAGCCATGGCTGAATGTCCGCTTCGGTAAGCGGCAGGCCGGGCGGGCAGCCATCGACCACCGCGCCAATGGCTGGCCCATGGCTTTCGCCCCAGGTAGTAAAGCGAAAGACGCGACCGAAGCTGTTGAAACTCATGTGTCCAGCGCCCTATTTTTCCAGAGCAATGTCCGGTGCATCTTCAGCCTTCATGCCGATGACGTTATAGCCCGCATCGACATGATGGATTTCGCCGGTCACCCCTGCCGCCAGGTCAGAGAGAAGGTACAGGCCCGCGCCGCCAACATCCTCGATCGTGACGTTGCGACGCAGCGGCGAATTTAACTCGTTCCATTTGAGGATGTAGCGGAAGTCGCCGATGCCGCTGGCCGCCAGGGTTTTGATCGGCCCCGCGGATATGGCGTTGACGCGGATATTTTCCGGCCCCAGGTCCATCGCCAGATATTTGACGCTGGTTTCAAGCGCCGCCTTGGCTACGCCCATGACATTATAGTGCGGGATCACCTTTTCCGCGCCATAATAGCTCAGCGTCAGGATGCTGCCGCCGTTCGGCATCAGCGCTCGGGCGCGCTTGGTGACGGCGACAAAGCTGTAGGCAGACACGTTCATCGTCAGCAGGAAATTATCCAGGCTCGTATCGACATAAAGGCCGCGCAGTTCATTCTTGTCGGAAAAACCGATGGCGTGGACGACGAAGTCGAGCGCGCCCCAGCGCTGCTCGATTTGCGCGAAGGCGGCGTCAAGCTTGTCCATGTCAGTGACGTCGCAGTCGATGAGGAAGTCGGAGCCAACCTGTTCCGCAAGCGGCCGCACGCGCTTGGCCAGCGCATCGCCCTGGTAGGAGAAGGCCAGTTCCGCGCCCTGCGCATGCAATTGCTTGGCGATGCCCCAGGCCAGCGACTTGTCGTTGGCCAGCCCCATGATGAGGCCGCGCTTTCCTGCCATCAAGCCTGTCATATCGTCGTTCCGTTTCCTTTGTCCTGCCCGGTCGCGTCCGTTTCCTCATCGGGAAATTCCGCCAGCGCCGCGTTCAATTCCGCGCCAATTACCACGCCAAGGCCGACTAGGAAGAAAAAAATAAGGGTGATCATCACGCCCGCCAGACTGCCATAGGTGCGCCCATAGCCCCCCAGCAGAGACAATGTGGGCGGCAGCAACAAGGTCGTGCCATACCACCAGAGCGCGGTGGCGACTGCACCAGGCCATTTGGGAAAACGCCGATCCTTGTATGCCGTAGGCGTCAGAGCCACGAACAAGGACCAGAGCGCCACGCACACGATCGCCATCGGCACCAGCCGCGCCGACGCGACCAGCGCAATGGCGTCATCCGCCCAGGGAACGAGGCGCACCAGAAACTGGTCGATCCCGGTGATGACCACCTGCATCGAAAAGGCGAACATGACCGCAAACACGCTAAACAGCGTGATGCCGATGGCGCTCAACCGATATTGCCAGAAGGCCTTCGTGCTCTTCGTGCCATAGGCGCGGCGCAATATGTCGCGGATGGTTTCGATGAGGCTCCCGACCGTCCACAGCCCGACCAGTCCGCCCAGCCACAATAATGGTCCGGAGCGGGCGGTCAGAACATCATTGATCGGCTGGCGGACGACATCGGCCACGCCGCGCGGCACGGTATAAAGAAAGGCGTTGAGGGCCTGAAGACCATCCTGGGTGCGCCCGAACACGCTGGCTACCGCCGCTGCGACGATGAAGAAGGGGAACAGCGTCATCAACGAGAGATAGGCAAGGTTCCCCGCGTGGATGAAACCATCGCTATAGGTGCCGACCAGCACACGTTTGGCCACTTCGAAACCATGCGACCCCGGCCGCACCCTGGCGATCTGGCGGTGGAGGCGCGCCCGCGCGCCATGTCCGGACCGGCGGCGCGATTCCGGCGAGAGAGGAGACGGCATCGGCATCAGCCGATCCTAACGCCTCATACGCCCAGATGGGCGCGCACGGGGCGCGCATCCTGCCAGTTGTCCACAAAAGCGCGGATCGCGGGATCGTCGGCCGGCAGGTCGATGTGGAGCGTCACGAGCTGATCCCCGCGCCGCCCATCCTTGCCGGTGAACCCCTTGCCGCGCAGTCGCAGCGTCTTGCCGGACGATGTGCCTGCCGGAACGCCCAGCATGACCGGTCCATCGACGGTCGGCACCTTGACCTTGCCGCCCTTAACAGCCTCATCCAGCGTGATGGGCAGGTCCAGCAGGACATTGTCGCCATCGCGCGTGAAAAAGGGATGCGGTTTGACCTCGATCGTCACGATCGCATCCCCCGCGCCGCCCGGCCCCGCCTGCCCTTTGCCAGACAGACGCATTTGCGTGCCAGTGTCCACGCCGGCAGGGAGCTTGAGATCGATCGTTTTGCCGTCCTGCAACGTGATCCTCTGTGGCGCCAGGGTCGCGGCATCGGTAAACTGCACTGCCAGCCGATAGGCGACATTGGCACCCTTTTGCGGCGGTGCCTGCCGGCCAAAACCACCGCCAAAGCCCGCGCCACCGCCTGCCCTGCGGCCTGCGCCGCCGAACAGTCCTTCGAAAATGTCGCCGAAATCCGCCCCGCCTTCGCCATATTCGAAATGAGCCGACTGGCCGCCAG
Source organism: Sphingobium sp. UBA5915 (assembly GCF_002431195.1). NCBI lineage: Bacteria > Pseudomonadati > Pseudomonadota > Alphaproteobacteria > Sphingomonadales > Sphingobiaceae > Sphingobium > Sphingobium sp. UBA5915. The sequence continues at coordinate 27,538 of NZ_DJDV01000109.1, forward strand.
GGTTGCCGCGAAAGCCGCCATTGCCGCCGCCAAAGCCGAAGGGCGCGGTCGGATTGCCGTCGACATCAATCTCCCCCCGGTCGAAGCGGGCGCGTTTGTCCTTGTCGGACAGCAGGTCATAGGCGTTGGTCGCGGCGGAGAATTTTTCCGCAGCCTGAGGATTGTCCTTGTTCCGGTCGGGATGCAGTTCCTTGGCCAGCTTGCGATAGGCGGATTTGATCTCCGCCTCGCTGGCGCTACGGGCTACGCCCAAAGTGGAATAGGGATCAGCCATTCATCCTACCTGTTGCAAAAAAGCATCACTTGACGCCTATGTGGACGATGCATCGCCGACATTCAAGTCAGGGATGTGCGGAGAAGGCTGTCAAATGGCGCATATCGACAGCGTAGCGCGAGCTGCCTAGAAAGCGCACATGACCGATCCCTTCATCCTTTTCGAAGCCTGGTTTGCCGAAGCCCGGAAAACCGAAGTCAATGACAGCAACGCCATGGCGCTGGCGACCGCAGATGCACGCGGACGCCCGTCATCGCGCATGGTGCTGCTAAAGGGGCACGGGCCGGACGGCTTCATCTTCTACACCAATTTCGAAGGGCGCAAGGCGCGCGATTTGCTCGAAAACCCCCATGCCGCCTTGCTGTTTCATTGGAAGTCGCTGCGGCGGCAAATCCGTATCGAAGGACAGGTTGATGCTGTCGACGATGCGACCGCTGACGCCTATTTCGCGACGCGCAGCCGCGACAGCCAGCTTGGCGCATGGGCATCGGACCAGTCGCGCCCCCTGCCCGACCGGCAAGTCTTCATGGACCGTTTCGAGGAGGTAAGCGCGCGCTTCGAAGGCGGTGCGGTGCCACGACCGCCGCACTGGTCCGGTTTTCGCGTGACGCCCGACCGCATCGAATTCTGGCAGGACCGCGCGCACCGCCTGCATGAACGCCGCCTGTTCGAAAGAGAAGGCGCAAACTGGCGCGAGGGGCTGCTCTATCCCTGACAAATGCCGTTAGCCTCACAAGGAGGGCGACCGGCAGACGAGGAAAGGCGGTCCTGCTTCGTCTTCCCTGATGCGACTGGACGCGCGCAATTGCCGGGCGGCCATGCGCCTGTTAGGTGTCTGGCCTGACAGATGTACACATAAGGCGGGGGCGTGCCTGTGGGCGGCCTTAGAGGAACTTGATGCGAAACAGACTGACGGCGTTCATCCTCATCGGCATGGTCGCGGGGGTGCTGACCGGATATGTAGCCAATCTCTGGGTCGGCGGCGACGAAGCCACCGCGAAGGATGTGGCCGGATATTTCCACCTGCTCGCCGACATCTTCCTTCACCTCATCAAGATGATCATCGCCCCGCTGGTCTTTTCCACGCTGGTCGCTGGTATCGCCCATATGGGCGACAGCGCCGCACTGGGCCGCATCGGCGGGCGTGCGCTCGCCTGGTTCATCATCGCCAGCCTGATTTCGCTGACGCTGGGCCTCATCCTCGTCAATTTTTTCCAGCCCGGCGCTGGCTTGAACCTGGTCCGATCGGGTGTCGATTCGGGCGTGAGCACCGAGGGCCTCAACTTCCGCGACTTCGTGCTCCATATCTTCCCCACGTCGATGATCGGGGCGATGGCGGAAAATTCGATCCTGCAGATCGTCGTCTTTTCGCTGTTCGTAGGTGTTGCGCTGACGGCCATCGGCGAGAAGGGCAAGCCCATCGTCACGGTGATCGAGGCGATGGTCGAACTGATGCTGCAAGTGACCGGCTATGTCATGCGGGTCGCGCCGCTTGCCGTTTTCGGCGCGCTGGCCTCGTCCATTACCGTGCAGGGGCTGGGCGTGCTCCAGACCTATGGCGAACTGGTCGGCGAATTCTACATCGCGATATTCTGCCTGTGGGGCTTGCTGTTCCTTGCCGGATCATTGTTCCTGGGCAAGCGGATGATCAAGCTGGTCCGGTATGTCCGCGAACCGATCCTGATCGCCTTTTCGACGGCGTCGTCCGAGGCGGCCTATCCCAAGATGCTGGAGCAGCTCGATCGGTTCGGCGTGCCGCGGCGAATCTACAGTTTCGTGCTGCCGCTGGGCTACAGCTTCAACCTTGACGGATCGATGATGTACGCGACGTTCGCGACCATCTTCATCGCCCAGGCCTATGGCATCGACCTGCCGATCACCACGCAGATCACCATATTGCTGGTGCTGATGGTGACCAGCAAGGGCATCGCCGCCGTGCCGCGCGCCAGCCTGGTCGTCGTCGCCGCGACGCTGGGCCAGTTTGACCTGCCGGTGGAAGGCATCGCCTTCATCCTGGCGGTCGATCACTTCATGGATATGGGCCGCACCGCGACCAATGTGCTGGGCAACGCGATCGCGACGTCGGTTATCACCAAATGGGAAGGCATGCTGGAGGTCGAGGAGCCCGAGGATGTGCCGCATCCCAAGGCGCCGGCGCATACATCAGCCGATGGCCGGCGCGGGTTGGAGCTGGCGTCCGACATGGTGGAGGATCCGCGCAAGGGGTGATGCCGCCTCGCGCTGGCCACTCACCATAACACGCCGCGTGCCGGCTTGATCGGATCGGGCGCCGGGTCGCCGATCGACTGGAGCAGGTCGATCTCGATCGTGCGGCACATGGCCGTCAGCGGATTGTCGTGCACCGTGTTGGCGAAGGGATCGACCAGGTCGTCGCCGATTCGCAGTACCGCCAGGAACATCAGCCCCGCGACCGTCGAACCCAGCGGCGTGGCAAAGCCCAGCGTTTCAACGAGGCCGATGGGCAGGGCGATGCAGAAGATGTGGGTGAAGATGGTAGGCAGATAGCGATATTGCACGGGCAGCGGCGTGTTCTTGATCCGCTCCATCCCGCCCTGCGCATTGGCGATATCCACCAGCACGGCCTCCATCTGCATCTGCTGGATCGTGTCCAGCCAGCCGTTGCGCCGGCCGATGTCGATCCGCCGCCCGGTGCTGTCGAGCAGCCCGTTGGCAGGATTGGTGCGGGCGAGCGCCTTGCCCTTGTCCTCCTCCGTCAGGAATTTCGTGACATCATCGCCGATGGGCTGGCGGCGCAGCTGGCAGCGCAGCGCGTTTACATAGGCTATCTGCCGCTTGACGATTTCGCGCTTGAGTTCGGCGGCGTCTGGGTCGGGCATGAAGTTACGGGTCGCGCGGGCGATGTTGCGCGAGGCGTTGATCATCGCGCCCCAGAGCGTGCGCGCTTCCCACCAGCGTTGATAGGCGCTGTTCGACCGGAAGCCCAGAAACAGGGCGAGCGCCGAGCCGAAGATGGTGAGCGGCAATTCGGGCGCCTTGAAGGGCAGCAGATAATAAGTGACTGTGACCGCGCAATCCCAGATGAACAGGACCGTCAGCGGCTTCCAGACTTCGGACGCTATGCGGCGGAAACTGGGGACGGGATCAACGATCATGTGGCTCTCCGAATACAGAAATGCTGCAACGCAACATCATCGGAGAGGCTCCCCGGTAAAAGGGCCGCAACGAAAAATTACAGTTCCGCCGATCAGCGCAGTTTCGCGATCGACAACCCGTCCTGTTTGGCACGAGCCTTGACCGATTCCTCGCTGCGCGTGAGCGCCCTGGCGATGGCCTTCAAGGCCATCCCCTTTTTCGCCAGGCTGTGCAGCTTCTGGATTTCGTCCTGCGTCCAGGGCTGCTTGTGCCGCTCGAAGCGTTCTCCCGCCATCGTTTCCTCCTCTAGTCCGCGAAGGGATCGCGGACGAGGATGGTGTCGTCGCGTTCAGGAGACGTGGACACGAGCGTGACCGGGCAGCCGATCAGCTCCTCGATCCGGCGGATATATTTGATCGCCTGCGCCGGCAGGTCCGCCCAGCTGCGCGCGCCCGCCGTGGTGTCGCTCCAGCCGCCGATCGTTTCGTAGATCGGCTCCGCGCGCGCCTGGTCCTGCGCATGGGCGGGGAGATAGTCGAATGTCCTCTCGCCGATGCGATAGCCGGTGCAGATCCTGAGTTCCTCGAACCCGTCGAGCACATCGAGCTTGGTGAGCGCGATGCCGGTGACGCCCGACACCGCGACCGACTGGCGCACCAGCACGGCGTCGAACCAGCCGCAGCGCCGCTTGCGGCCCGTGACGGTGCCGAATTCATGGCCACGCTCGCCCAAGCGCTGGCCAATGTCATTATCCTGCTCGCTGGGAAAAGGGCCGGAGCCGACGCGGGTGGTGTAGGCCTTTGTAATGCCGAGCACGAAGCCCGCGCCGCTCGGGCCAAGGCCGGTGCCGCTCGCCGCCGTGCCCGCCACCGTGTTGGACGAGGTGACGAAGGGATAGGTGCCATGATCGATGTCGAGCAAGGTGCCCTGCGCCCCTTCGAACAGGATGCGCTTGCCTTCGCTCTTGGCCTTGTTGAGCGTCAGCCAGACCGGCTTGACGAAGGGCAGAATGAAGGACGCGATTTCCGTGAGCTCGGCGAGCAGCGCGGCGCGGTCGATCGGCGCTTCATTGAAGCCCGCCCGCAGCGCGTCGTGATGCGCGGTCAGCCGGTCGATCTGCGGGCCGAGGTCATCGAGATGGGCAAGATCGCACACGCGGATGGCGCGGCGGCCGACCTTGTCCTCATAAGCGGGGCCGATGCCGCGCCGGGTGGTGCCGATCTTGCCAGCGCCCGACGCATCCTCGCGCAGGCCATCAAGGTCGCGGTGGAAGGGCAGGATCAGCGGGCAGGTTTCAGCGATCTGGAGATTGTCGGGCGTGATCTCCACCCCCTGCCCCTTCAATTTGGCGACCTCGTCCCGGAAATGCCAGGGGTCGAGCACCACGCCATTGCCGATGACCGATAGCGTGCCGCGCACGATGCCCGAGGGCAGCAGCGAAAGCTTGTAGACCTTGTCCCCCACGACCAGAGTGTGGCCGGCATTATGACCGCCCTGGAAGCGGGCGACGACATCGGCGCGTTCGGACAGCCAGTCGACGATCTTGCCCTTGCCCTCGTCACCCCATTGGGCGCCGATCACGGTCACATTTGCCATGGATACAATCCTTCCGCCCGCCGCGGTGACCGGCCATGCCCTTCGACGGGACTCGACATGCCGGTGGGATGAGGGACGCGGGGGCGTCCGAATGCGGGGCGCGGGTTAGCCGCGTGGGGCCGCCGCGTCAAGGCTGGCCGCGCCGGAGCGTCGGGATAGTGGGGCGCAAGAACGTGTCGCCTTCGGCCGAAGTTCACAGTGTGGCAGGGCCTATGCGCCCATGACGCGACCGCGACGCGACCATAAGGCGACCACGAAGCGACACCTGGCAAAGACGGCGTCGACGGCCCGACGATGGGCGCGCGGCGCGGGGAAGCGGCGCGTTGCGGGCCGGGGGTGGCGGCGGGGCCATATGGGAGGGACGCAGGCGTCATCCCCAAGGGTAGATCAGAGAAAATCCTACATTGGAAGGGGGATGGAGGGATCTAGCGGTCGCCCGGCGGCCCGGCCATGGGTCGGAGAAACAGGACGGCCCTTCGACGGGCTCAGGGCGAACGGGCACTATGTGGAAACGACCATCATCCACCGTCATCCCGGCCTTGAGCCGGGATCCCGCTTCTTCATGTGAGCGAAGAAAAGCGGGATGCCGGGTCAAGCCCGGCATGACGACTGTAGGAATGGCAGGAAGCGACCATTTTAGGTCAGCTGAGATGATTCCTGCATATACCTAGAGCAGACATTCCCCTCCTTTAGGAAAACTCATGGGTTTTCATGAAGTGCCCTGTCTAGCTCGCGAGCAAGCAGTGGAGCATCCGGGTCATTTTTTCTCGCTGCTAACCGCGCCCGTTCCGCTTCCATGGCTTTTCGGCGCTTCACGCCCGGCAACGCCGCGATTTTGACATATATTTTAATAGCCTTCACCCAAAGAGCATCTGACGATGGCACATCCTCCAATGCCCTCGAAAATGGAGGTGCGTTAACGACATATGTATTGCCTTCTTTTTTCAGGAAGGTCACAACGAGCATGCCTTTGTCGAAAACCTGACGATTACATCCGCCTGAAAAAACGTCGGGATTTGGCTCTTGCAAATTGCGAGGATTACTTGCGACAGCCTTCCATCGACGGCTTGATATAGCGCCATATTCATAAGATATTTGTTGAGGCAGTTGGTCGCCCTTGAGAAGCGCAATTGGCGTTAGCGACGCTTGGCGAAAGCCAAATTGAGAATTAACCGCCCCCGCTCTGACTTTTGCCAGAACAATTGCGTCCGAGCCTTCCACTAGTTGCAAAGTGGTCGGGACGCGATAGCCCCTAACCACTGAGCATGCTTGTGCAGATGAGGGGATCGTTACAGTCGCTCCAAGATATGCAGCTATGATGGTTTGCTTCCACATGAACCGATGATGGCGAGTATCCTATACTTTGGCAACGTCGGCTGTCCTTTGATTGCCACGAATACCGGACGGTCTCATTTCCACCCATCCCCGTCGTTCGTCCAAGGCGCCCGGCAAAGAGCGGGGATGCTTCGCCTATGCGTCAATAAGCGCGCGGCTCTGCGCCGTCGAGCCAGTGGGAGCAGCGATGGGCGGCGCCGTCTTCGCCCTCGCTGAGCGCGGCGATGGTGTACCAGCCTTCGCCGCGCAATTCGGCCGCGCGGGCGGCGTCGTGGCCCACGGGTAGGAACAGGCGTTTCGGGCTGTCGCCGCCAAAGCCCGCGTCGATCAGCGGGTCGGGATAGAGGGAAAAGCCCATCGCCGGTTCATCCGCGCCGTCGGCGCGGGCGATGGCGTAGCTGCCGCCGCGGCCGATCTCGCCGACGAAACCTTCGGCGAAGATCGAGAAGCCGAACCAGTTCTGGAATTCAAAGCCATGGCGTTCGGTCGGATCGAGCGTCAGGGTGATGTCCCAGCCAATGGGCTTGGCGATGGCGCGCAGGCCCGCGATGCGGCTGTCGATCGCGCCGCTGACACGGGCGCTGAACGCCTCCAGCCGCTCCATCGCTGCATGGAAGGGGCCGGTCGCTTCGATGAGCGGCAGGTATGCGGCGGCGGCCGGGCCATGGGCGGAGAGCGCGCCGGCATCCTTGGCGTCGAGTTCGGCGCGCACCGCCTCGACCTGGGCGCCGCCAAGCGGCAGGGGACCGGCGGCGAGCATATCGACCAGGTCGGGCAGCGTGAAGTCGATGGTGATGCCGGTGACGCCGGCGGCCTGCAACGCCTCTATCGCGATGTTGACGATTTCGACGGCGGCCGGGACGCTGTCGCTGCCGATGAGTTCGGCGCCGAGCTGCATCTTTTCACGTTCCGGCCGCAGCTGGGTCGCCTTTTGCCGGATGACGGGACCGGCATAGGAGAGACGCAGCGGGCGCGGCGCGGCGGCCAGGCGGGTGGCGGCGATGCGGCCGACCTGCGCGGTCATGTCCGGGCGGAAGGCCAGGGTCCGTTGCGACACGGGATCGACCACGCGCACCAGATCCTGCGCACGCATGGAGGTGAGCCTTTGCGTCAGCGTATCCTCAAACTCCGCGAGCGGGGGCATGACCCGTTCATAGCCATGGGTCGCGACGGTATCGAGCACGCGCCGCACCAGCCGCGCGGAGGCTTGGGCCTGGGGCGGCAGGCGGTCGGACAGCCCTTCGGGCAGAAGGCCGGGGGGGATGGTAGTCATGAACGGCCCTTTAGCGGAAATCGCCGCTTATTCCACTCCGTTCGTCCTGAGTAGGGGCTGAGCGAAGTCGAAGACCCGTATCGAAGGATGGCCTCGTGGACCTCCTTCGATACGCCATTTCGACTTCGCTCAATGGCTACTCAGGACGAACGGATGGTGAAACCTCACGCGAAGCGGAGCAGCTTGACCTGGTTGACGCCGGTGAGGTTGCAGATTTCCCAGCGCAGCGGTTCGGTGACAGTGCCATCGACCGAGAGCAGCAGCACCGCTTCGCCGCCCTGGTCGCGCCGACCGAGGTGGAAGGTGCCGATATTGACGTTCGCTTCGCCGAGCGTCGAGCCTAGGCGGCCGATGAAGCCGGGCGCGTCCTGGTTGACGATGTAGAGCATCGTGCCGCCAAGATCGGCCTCCACCTTGATGCCGAACAGTTCAACGAGGCGCGGCTGGGCGTGGCCGAACAGCGTGCCCGCGACCGAACGATCGCCGTTGGCGGTGGTCACGGTGACGCGCACCAGCGTCTGATAGTCGCCTTCGCGGTCATGGCGCACTTCGCGCACGTCAAGGCCGCGTTCCTTCGCCAGGAAGGGCGCGTTCACCATGTTCACCGTGTCGGAATAGACGCGCATGAGGCCCGCGAGGACGGCGGCGGTGATCGGCTTGGGGTTGAGCTGTGCGGCCTGGCCCTCGACCTCGACCGCGACGCCGGTGATGGCGTCGCCTTCAAGCTGGCCGATCAGCGAGCCAAGCTTTTCGGCGAGCGCCATATAGGGCTTCAATTTGGGCGCTTCCTCAGCGCTGAGGCTCGGCACGTTAAGCGCGTTGGTGATGCCGCCGTCGAGCAGATAGTCGCTGAGCTGTTCGGCGACCTGCAATGCGACATTGACCTGCGCCTCGTCGGTCGATGCGCCCAGATGGGGGGTGCAGATGAAGTTCGGGGTGCCGAACAGCGGCGATTCCTTGGCCGGCTCGGTCTGGAACACGTCGAGCGCCGCACCCGCGACCTGGCCGCTGTCGAGCGCATCCTTGAGCGCCGCTTCGTCGATCAGGCCGCCCCGCGCGCAGTTGATGATGCGCACGCCCTTCTTGGTCTTGGCGAGGTTTTCGCGGCTGAGGATGTTGCGCGTCTGGTCGGTAAGCGGCGTGTGCAGCGTGATGAAGTCGGCCCTGGCCAGCAGCGTGTCGAGATCGGCCTTTTCCACGCCCATTTCGACGGCGCGCTCAGGCGTCAGGAACGGATCGAAGGCGACGACCTTCATCTTGAGGCCAAGCGCGCGGGTCGCCACGATCGAGCCGATATTGCCCGCACCGATGAGGCCCAAAGTCTTGCCGGTGACTTCGACGCCCATGAAGCCGTTCTTTGGCCACAGGCCCGCTTGCGTCTGGGCATTGGCTTCGGGCAGCTGGCGCGCAAGCGCGAACATGAGCGCGATGGCATGTTCGGCCGTCGTGATGGAGTTGCCGAACGGCGTGTTCATGACGATCACGCCCTTGGCCGAGGCATAGGGGATGTCGACATTGTCGACGCCGATGCCGGCGCGGCCGATGACCTTCAAATTGGTTGCGGCGTCGAGAATGTCCTTGGTGACCTTGGTCGAGGAGCGGATGGCGAGGCCGTCATAGTCGCCGATAATGGCCTTCAATTCTTCGGGGGTCTTGCCGGTGATGACGTCGACATCGACGCCGCGTTCCTGAAAGATGGCGGCGGCGCGGGGGTCCATTTTGTCGGAAATAAGGACTTTGGGCATGACGAATTGCCTTTCTTTGCAATTCGTCATCCTGGCGAAAGTCAGGATCTCAGGCGGCCAGGTCGGACCTGGAGGCCCGAGATCCCAGCCTTCGCTGGGATGACGGGTATATCAGGGAAAAGATGTTTAAGCGGCCTTGGTCTGGGCATAGGCCCAGTCGAGCCAGGGGCCGAGCGCTTCGATATCAGCGGTTTCCACCGTCGCGCCGCACCAGATGCGCAGGCCCGCAGGCGCGTCGCGATAGCCCGCAATGTCATAGGCAGCGCCTTCCTTTTCGAGGAGGGCGGCGAACGCCTTGATGAAGGCTTCGTCCGCACCCTCCACCGTCAGGCAGACGCTGGTCTTCGAGCGCGAGGCGGGATCGGCGGCGAGATGGCCGAGCCAGTCGCGGTCAGCCACGATCCTGTCGAGCGCCGCCGCATTGGCGTCGGAACGAGCGATCAGGCCATCAAGGCCACCCAGCGACTTGCCCCATTCCAGCGCGAAGATCGCATCCTCGACCGCCAGCATGGAGGGCGTGTTGATCGTTTCGCCCTTGAAGATGCCTTCGGCAAGCTTGCCCTTGGCCATCAGGCGGAAGACCTTGGGCAGCGGCCAGGCGGGGGTGTGGGTTTCGAGCCGTTCGACCGCGCGGGGGCCAAGGATCAGGACGCCATGGCCGCCCTCCCCGCCCAGCACCTTCTGCCAGGAGAAGGTGGCGACGTCGATCTTCGTCCAGTCGATATCATAGGCAAAGACCGCGCTGGTCGCGTCGGCGAAGGTCAGCCCCTCGCGTGTCGAGGGAATCCAGTCGGCATTGGGCACGCGCACGCCCGACGTGGTGCCGTTCCAGGTGAACAGTACGTCATGGCTGAAATCGACCTGGGCAAGGTCGGGCAGCTGGCCATAATCGGCGCGGATGATGGTGGGGTCGAGTTTGAGCTGCTTGGCGGCGTCCGTCACCCAGCCTTCGCCGAAGCTTTCCCAGGCGAGTGTCGTCACCGGGCGCGCGCCCAACATCGTCCACATCGCCATTTCAAAGGCGCCGGTATCGGAGCCGGGGACGATGCCGATGCGGTGCGTGTCGGGCAGCTGCAAAATCTCGCGCATCAGGTCGATGCAGTAAGCGAGGCGGGTCTTGCCGATCTTGGCGCGGTGCGAGCGGCCGAGCGAGTCCGTGCTCAGCTTGTCGGCGCTCCACACGGGTGGCTTGGCGCAGGGACCGGAAGAGAAAAAGGGGCGCGCCGGCGTGGTGGCGGGCTTTGCGGCAGGCGCAATGGTGGCGTCAGCGGCAGTCAGATCAGTCATGTCATGCTTCTCCTTGCAGAGAGCGCGCGCGGCGTTGGGACCGCGTGGCCCGTCG